>NZ_AQOH01000203.1 GCF_000364705.1 Pseudomonas fuscovaginae SE-1
TCGAGCCGCGGGTTTTCCCTTCCGCCGAAGCCGACGCACGGGCCTCCGGGGCCACCGATATCCTTGAAAACGCCGAAGTCGTCGCCACCTTGGAGCAGGCGCTGGCCGGCTGCACCCTGGTGCTGGGTACCAGTGCCCGCGATCGCAGCCTGCCCTGGCCGATGCTGGAGCCGCGCGAATGCGGGGTGAAGGTGCTCGAGGAGGCGGCGCAGGGGGTGCGGATCGCCCTGGTGTTCGGGCGTGAGGACTCCGGGCTGACCAATGACGAGTTGCAGCGATGTCATTACCACGTGCATATCCCATCGGACCCCGGTTTCAGCTCGCTGAACCTGGCGGCCGCAGTGCAGGTGCTCAGTTATGAGGTGCGCATGGCCTGGCTGGCGCTGGAAGGTCGGCCGCACAAGGTCGAGAAGGGGGAGGTGGGCGAAGAGCTGGTCACCATGGATGAGCTGGAGCGCTTCTATGAGCATCTGGAGCAGACGCTGGTGGCGATCGAGTTTCTCGACCCGGAGAAGCCCCGGCACCTGATGGCGCGTCTGCGCCGGCTGTATGGCCGTAGCTCGGTCAGTCGAGTGGAAATGAACATTTTGCGTGGCATCCTCACGGAAACCCAGAAAGCGGCCCGTGGTGAGCTCCTCAAGCGGAAGGAATGATGATGTTCGAACGTTTGCGTGAAGATATCCAGAGTGTATTCCATCGTGATCCGGCGGCCCGCAATGCCTTCGAGGTGCTGACCTGCTATCCGGGCATGCATGCCATCTGGCTGCACCGCCTGAGTCACGGGTTGTGGGTGCGCAACTGGAAGCTGCTGGCGCGGGTGGTGTCGAACTTCGGCCGCTGGCTGACCGGTATCGAGATTCATCCCGGGGCCAGGGTCGGGCGGCGCTTCTTTATCGACCATGGCATGGGGATCGTGATCGGTGAAACCGCCGAGATCGGCAATGACGTGACCCTCTATCAGGGCGTGACCCTGGGGGGTACCAGCTGGAACAAGGGCAAGCGTCATCCGACGCTGGAAGATGGCGTGGTAGTGGGGGCGGGCGCCAAGGTGCTGGGGCCGTTCACGGTCGGTGCCGGGGCGAAGGTCGGTTCCAATGCGGTGGTGACCAAGGCGGTGCCGGCAGGTGCCACGGTGGTCGGTATTCCCGGGCGGATCATCATGAAGTCAGATGGTGAGCAGGAGGCCAAGCGCAAGGCGATGGCCGAGAAGCTCGGTTTCGATGCCTACGGTGTCAGTGGCGACATGCCGGATCCGGTGGCGCGGGCCATCGGGCAGATGCTCGATCATCTGCAGGCGGTGGATGGGCGCCTGGAGGGCATGTGCGGTGCGCTGAAGGACCTGGGCAGCAACTACTGCGCCAAGGATCTGCCGGAGCTGCATTGCGAGGGTTTTGCCGAGGTGAAGGCGGAAGGTGAGGCCAAGGTCGGTTGATCGGTGGCGGGTTTTCGGGCCTGTTCGCGCCGGACCGCCGCGAAAGCGTCTCCGGAGTCGCTAAAAGCGTCACCCGGCGATGCCGCTGAAGCCATCGGCCTAGCGCGATGCCATTATGCGTGGACTTTGCTATGATACGCGCGCTCTTTTGCGGGTAAACCTGACTAAAGTACTAGGTCTTATAGTTGACTTAAATACTCGGGAATCGCATACTCGTACCCATTCCGTAACTCCGTGGTAATTGTCCATGCGACTGACTACAAAAGGCCGATACGCCGTGACCGCCATGCTTGACTTGGCGTTGCACGCGCAACACGGGCCGGTGTCCCTGGCCGATATCTCCGAGCGCCAAGGCATCTCCCTGTCCTACCTCGAACAGCTGTTCGCCAAGCTGCGCCGCAGCAACCTGGTTTCCAGCGTCCGTGGTCCGGGTGGCGGCTACCAGTTGTCGCGCGACATGCAGGGGATCCAGGTCGCCCAGGTGATCGATGCAGTTAATGAATCGGTCGACGCCACCAAATGCCAGGGATTGGGTGATTGCCATTCCGGCGACACCTGTCTGACCCACCACCTGTGGTGCGACCTCAGCCTGCAGATCCACGAGTTTCTCAGTGGCATCAGCCTGGCGGACCTTGTCACTCGCCGTGAAGTGCAAGAGGTTGCCCTGCGTCAGGACCAGCGCCGCTGCAATAGCAAGGCGCCACGCCTGGATAAGATCGAAGCGTCCGCCGTCGAATGAATGACAGCCAAAGAGCCCGCGGTGCGCCAGCCAGCCTGATTTAGGAGAAAGTCCATGAAATTGCCGATTTACCTTGATTACTCAGCGACCACCCCGGTTGATCCGCGTGTCGCGCAAAAAATGAGTGAATGCCTGCTGGTCGACGGAAACTTCGGTAACCCGGCCTCGCGTTCCCACGTGTTCGGCTGGAAGGCCGAAGAGTCCGTGGAGAATGCTCGCCGTCAGGTCGCCGACCTGGTCAATGCCGATCCGCGTGAAATCGTCTGGACTTCCGGTGCCACCGAGTCCGACAACCTGGCGATCAAGGGGGTTGCGCATTTCTACCACACCAAGGGCAAGCACCTGATCACCAGCAAGATCGAGCACAAGGCGGTCCTCGACACCATGCGCCAACTGGAGCGCGAAGGTTTCGAAGTCACCTACATCGAACCGGGTGAAGACGGTCTGATCACTCCGGCCATGGTCGAAGCCGCCCTGCGCGAAGACACCATTCTGGTGTCGGTGATGCACGTGAACAACGAAATCGGCACCGTCAACGACATCGCCGCCATTGGCGAGCTGACCCGCTCGCGCGGAGTGCTGTTCCACGTTGACGCCGCCCAGTCGACCGGCAAGGTCGAGATCGACCTGCAGAAACTGAAGGTCGACCTGATGTCGTTCTCCGCCCACAAGACCTATGGTCCGAAAGGTATCGGCGCGCTGTACGTCAGCCGCAAGCCGCGGGTGCGCCTGGAAGCGACCATGCACGGTGGCGGTCATGAGCGCGGCATGCGCTCCGGCACCCTGGCGACCCACCAGATCGTCGGCATGGGTGAAGCCTTCCGCGTGGCCAAGGAAGACATGGCCGCCGAGAACGTGCGGATCAAGGCTCTGAGCGAGCGATTCTTCAAGCAGGTCGAGCACCTGGAAGAACTGTACGTCAACGGCAGCCTGACCGCCCGCGTACCGCACAACCTGAACCTGAGCTTCAACTACGTCGAAGGCGAGTCGCTGATCATGGCGCTCAAGGACCTGGCGGTCTCCTCCGGCTCTGCCTGCACCTCGGCTTCGCTGGAGCCTTCGTACGTACTGCGTGCCCTGGGCCGCAACGACGAGCTGGCGCACAGCTCGATCCGCTTCACCTTCGGCCGTTTCACCACCGAGGAAGAAATCGACTACGCCGCGCAGAAAGTCTGCGAGGCCGTGACCAAGCTGCGTGCCCTGTCGCCACTGTGGGACATGTTCAAGGATGGCGTCGATATCTCGAAGATCGAGTGGGCGGCACACTAAACAAAGAAGCCGCCACATACAGATCCTGTAGCGACGCGGCAAATGATGTCTGGCGTAGCTGCAGGGTCGAGAGCGGCCCTGATGAGTGAGGAATAAGTACCATGGCTTACAGTGAAAAGGTCATCGACCACTACGAAAACCCGCGCAACGTCGGCAAGATGAATGCCGAGGATCCGGATGTCGGCACCGGCATGGTCGGCGCCCCGGCGTGCGGTGACGTGATGCGCCTGCAGATCAAGGTCAACGAGCAGGGCATCATCGAAGACGCCAAGTTCAAGACCTATGGCTGCGGTTCGGCCATCGCCTCCAGCTCCCTGGCTACCGAGTGGATGAAGGGCAAGACGCTGGACGAGGCGGAAACCATCAAGAACACTCAGTTGGCCGAAGAACTGGCCCTGCCGCCAGTGAAGATCCACTGCTCGGTACTCGCCGAAGACGCCATCAAGGCCGCCGTTCGCGACTACAAGCAGAAGAAAGGCCTGATCTGACCGATCCGGTGTTGAAGATTTGAGCGAAAAGCTAAGGAGTCCCCGATGGCTATCAGCATGACAGAAGCGGCTGCTCGACACGTGCGACGCTCCCTCGACGGGCGCGGCAAGGGTGAAGGCATTCGCCTGGGTGTTCGCACCACAGGCTGTTCCGGCCTTGCCTACGTGCTGGAGTTCGTCGACGAGGTGGTGGCGGAAGATCAGGTGTTCGAAAGTCACGGCGAGAAAGTGATCATCGACCCGAAAAGCCTGGCCTACCTCGATGGCACCGAGCTGGATTTCGTCAAGGAAGGGTTGAACGAAGGCTTCAAGTTCAACAACCCCAACGTGCGCGGTGAGTGTGGCTGCGGCGAAAGCTTCAACGTCTGAGGCTATTCGTGGGTACTCCTTGTCATTTCGCCTTGTTCGAGCTGCAACCGAGCTTCACGCTGGACCTCGATCAGTTGGCCGCGCGCTACCGCGAGTTGGCGCGCGCCGTTCATCCGGATCGCTTCGCCGACGCCTCCGAGCGTGAGCAGCGCCTGGCGCTCGAGCGTTCCGCCAGCCTCAATGAGGCCTACCAGACCCTCAAGAGTCCGCCCAAGCGTGCGCGCTACCTGTTGGCGTTGAATGGCGGCGAGTTGCCGGTGGAAGTCACCGTGCACGATCCCGATTTCCTCATGCAGCAGATGCAGTGGCGTGAAGAGCTCGAGGATCTGCGGGACGACGCCGACCTGCCGGGCATTGCCGCCTTCAAGCGGCGCCTGAAGGCCGCCCAGGATGAGTTGAACGAAAGCTTCGCCGCCTGTTGGAGCGACGCAGCGCAACGTGAGCAGGCCGAGCGCCTGATGCGGCGCATGCAGTTCCTCGACAAGCTCACCTACGAAGTGCGCCAGCTAGAAGAGCGCCTCGACGATTAACCCCGTGCCGCCGCACGCCTGATATTCAGATAAGTCCAGATAACCATGGCCCTACTGCAGATCGCCGAACCAGGCCAAAGCCCACAGCCGCACCAGCGTCGTCTGGCGGTGGGGATTGACCTGGGTACCACCAATTCGCTGGTCGCTGCATTGCGCAGTGGTCTTTCCGAGCCCCTGGCCGATGCCGACGGGCAGGTGATCCTGCCATCCGCGGTGCGCTACCACGCCGATCGCGTCGAGGTCGGGCAGTCGGCTCGTCTGGCAGCCTCCAGCGACCCGCTCAATACCGTGCTTTCGGTCAAGCGCCTGATGGGTCGTGGCCTGTCGGACGTCAAGCAGCTGGGCGAGCAACTGCCTTACCGCTTTGTCGGCGGCGAGTCGCACATGCCGTTCATCGACACCGTGCAGGGGCCCAAGAGCCCGGTGGAAGTCTCCGCCGATATCCTGCGGGTGTTGCGTCAGCGCGCGGAAGCGACCCTGGGTGGCGAGCTGGTCGGGGCGGTGATCACCGTGCCGGCGTATTTCGATGATGCTCAGCGCCAGGCGACCAAGGATGCCGCGCGTCTGGCCGGCCTGAACGTCCTGCGCCTGCTCAATGAGCCGACTGCGGCGGCGGTGGCCTATGGTCTGGACCAGCATGCCGAGGGCGTGGTGGCGATCTATGACCTGGGCGGTGGCACTTTCGATATTTCCATCCTGCGCCTCACTGGTGGGGTGTTCGAAGTCCTCGCGACCGGTGGCGACAGTGCCCTGGGCGGCGACGATTTCGACCATGCGATCGCCGGCTGGATCATCGAGCAGGCCGGCTTGTCGGTGGACCTTGATCCGGGGGCACAGCGCAGCCTGCTGCAGGCCGCCTGCGCGGCCAAGGAAGGATTGACCGAGGCGGCTGCGGTCGAAGTGGCCTATGGCGACTGGCGTGCCCAACTGACCCGCGAAACCTTCGATGCCCTGATCGAGCCGATGGTCGCCCGTAGCCTCAAGGCCTGCCGTCGTGCCGTACGTGACTCGAACGTCGAGCTCGAAGATGTGCATGCGGTGGTCATGGTCGGTGGTTCGACCCGCGTGCCGCGCGTTCGCAGCGCGGTGGCCGAGATGTTCGGCCGTCAGCCGCTGACCGAGATCGACCCGGACCAGGTGGTGGCCATTGGTGCCGCGATCCAGGCCGATACGCTGGCTGGCAACAAGCGCGACGGTGGCGAACTGTTGCTGCTGGACGTCATTCCACTGTCCCTCGGTCTTGAGACCATGGGCGGTCTGATGGAGAAGGTGATTCCGCGCAACACCACGATTCCCGTGGCGCGGGCCCAGGATTTCACTACCTACAAGGACGGCCAGACGGCCATGGCGATTCACGTGTTGCAAGGCGAACGTGAACTGATCAGTGACTGCCGCTCGCTGGCGCGCTTCGAACTGCGTGGCATTCCGGCCATGGTCGCCGGCGCGGCGAAGATCCGCGTGACCTTCCAGGTCGATGCCGACGGCCTGCTCAGCGTCTCGGCCCGTGAACTGGGCTCGGGCGTCGAGGCGAGCATCCAGGTCAAGCCGTCCTACGGCCTGACCGACGGCGAAATCGCCCGTATGCTCAAGGATTCGTTCCAGTATGCCGGCGATGACAAGGTCGCCCGCGTGCTGCGTGAACAGCAGGTCGATGCCCAGCGCCTGATCGAAGCGGTGCAGGCGGCCCTGGAGGCTGATGGCGAGCGTCTGCTCGACGCCGAAGAGCGTCTGGTCATCGAATTGCAGGTGCAGGAACTGAGCGAACTGATAAAAGGAACCGATGGCCATGCCATCGAGCAGCAGACCAAGCGTCTGTCGCAAGTGACCGATGCCTTTGCGGCCCGGCGCCTGGATTCGACGGTGAAAGCCGCGCTGGCCGGACGCAACCTGAACGAGATTGAGGAATAACGATGCCGCAGGTCATTTTTCTGCCCCACGAGAAGTTTTGCCCGGATGGCATGGTGGTCGAGGCCGAGCCCGGTACTTCCATTCTCGATCTGGCCCATGAGCACCACATTGAGATGGAAAGCGCCTGCGGTGGCGTCTGTGCCTGCACCACCTGCCACTGCATCATTCGCGAGGGCTTCGACTCGCTGGAGGAAGCCGATGAGCTGGAAGAGGACTTCCTCGACCGTGCCTGGGGGCTGGAGGCGCAATCGCGCCTGGGTTGCCAGGCGATCGTCGGTACCGAAGACCTGACGGTCGAGATTCCCAAGTATTCGCTCAACCACGCTGCCGAAGCGCCGCACTGAGTCAAGGACATAACATGAGCCTGAAGTGGACGGATGTGCTGGAAATCGCCATCCAACTGGCTGAAAGCAAGCCGGAAATCGACCCGATGTCGGTCAATTTCGTCGATCTGCGCAAGTGGGTCATGGAGTTGCCGGAGTTCGACGACAAACCGGAACACTGTGGCGAGAAGATTCTGGAGGCCATCCAGGCCCACTGGATCGAAGAACGCGACTGATCCGGCGGTAAGATCAAGCAATACCCGAGTTAGGCAATACCCAAGAACCCGCGTATAATTCGCGGGTTTAATTTTTCGCAAATTATCGTTTCTGGAGTTACACCATGGCTGTTCAACGCACTTTCTCCATCATCAAGCCTGACGCTGTTGCAAAAAACGTCATCGGTGAGATCACTACCCGTTTCGAAAAAGCCGGCCTGCGCGTTGTCGCTTCGAAACTCAAGCAACTGTCGAAAGCCGAAGCCGAAGGTTTCTACGCCGAGCACAGCGCTCGTGGTTTCTTCGCCGACCTGGTTGCCTTCATGACTTCCGGTCCGGTTGTCGTCCAGGTGCTGGAAGGTGAAAACGCCATTGCTCGCAACCGCGAGCTGATGGGCGCCACCAACCCGAAAGAAGCCGCTCCAGGCACCATCCGCGCCGACTTCGCCGAGTCCATCGACGCCAACGCCGTTCACGGTTCGGACTCCGAAGCCGCCGCTGCCCGCGAAATCGCTTACTTCTTCGCTGCTACCGAAGTAACCACTCGCTAAGCCACGGCTGACGAGTGAAGGTGAATCCATGACTACATCTGCTGTTAAAACCAACCTGCTGGGCCTGACCCAGCCGGAAATGGAGAAATTCTTCGACTCGATCGGGGAGAAGCGTTTCCGTGCCGGTCAGATCATGAAGTGGATTCACCACTTTGGCGTCGACGATTTCGACGCCATGACGAATCTCGGCAAGGCCTTGCGCGAAAAGCTCAAGAACGTTGCCGAAATTCGCGGTCCCGAAGTGGTCAGCGAGGACATCTCCAGCGACGGCACCCGCAAGTGGGTGGTGCGCGTGGCGTCCGGCAGCTGTGTCGAGACCGTCTACATTCCCCAGGGCAAACGCGGTACCCTGTGCGTTTCGTCCCAGGCCGGCTGTGCCCTGGATTGCAGTTTCTGCTCCACCGGCAAGCAAGGCTTCAACAGCAACCTCACCGCCGCCGAAGTGATCGGCCAGGTGTGGATTGCCAACAAATCCTTCGGCAGCGTCCCGGCGACCATCGACCGCGCCATCACCAACGTGGTGATGATGGGCATGGGCGAGCCGCTGCTGAACTTCGACAACGTCATCGCCGCCATGCACCTGATGATGGACGACCTGGGCTACGGCATCTCCAAGCGCCGCGTGACCCTGTCGACCTCCGGCGTGGTGCCGATGATCGATGAACTGGCCAAGCACATCGACGTGTCCCTGGCGTTGTCGCTGCACGCACCGAACGATGCGCTGCGCAACCAGTTGGTACCGATCAACAAGAAGTATCCGCTCAAGGTGCTGCTCGAGTCGTGCCGCAACTACATGTCCAGCCTGGGCGAGAAGCGCGTGCTGACCGTCGAGTACACCCTGCTCAAGGATGTGAACGACCAGCCCGAGCACGCGCTCGAGATGATCGAGCTGCTCAGGGACACGCCGTGCAAGATCAACCTGATCCCGTTCAACCCGTTCCCCCATTCGGGGTACGAGCGTCCGAGCAACAATGCGATCCGGCGCTTTCAGGATCTGTTGCACCAGGCCGGCTACAACGTCACGGTGCGCACCACCCGCGGTGAAGATATCGATGCGGCCTGCGGGCAGTTGGTCGGGCAGGTGCTCGATCGCACCCGTCGCAGCGAGCGTTATATCGCGGTGCGCGAGCTGAGCGCCGATGCCGATATGCCGCGCAGCGCTTCGAGCCGAACCTGAGAGAGGATCTCCATGACCTTGCGCGCTGCGCTCCTTGTACTGTTCGTCGGCCTGTTGGCCGGCTGCGTTTCGACGGGCAATGTCGATCCGATGAGTACCAGCAAGGGACGTGATGAAGCGCGCATGGCTTATGTTCAGTTGGGCATCGGTTACCTGCAGCAGGGGCAGACCGAGCAGGCCAAGGTTCCGCTCAAGAAAGCCCTGGAGCTCGACAGCTCCGATGCCGATGCCAACGCCGCCCTGGCGCTGGTGTTCCAGGCCGAAATGGAATGGGACCTGGCCGACCAGCATTTTCGCAAGGCGCTGTCGTCCCGGCCGAACGATGCGCGGATTCTCAACAACTACGGTGGTTTCCTGTACGAGCGCAAGCAGTACAAGCAGGCCTACGAGCGCTTTGAACAAGCTGCCGCCGACAGCCTTTATCCCGAGCGTTCGCGGGTCTACGAGAACCTCGGGCTGACCGCTCTGGCCCTGGGCGATCGCGAATTGGCGCGGCAGAACATGGACAAATCCCTAAGGCTCAATCGCCAGCAGCCGCGTGCCCTGCTGGAAATGGCTGAGTTGTCTTACGAAGACAGGCATTATGTGCCGGCGCGTGATTATTACGAGCGGTTCAGCCAGCTCAGCGAGCAGAATGCCCGTAGTCTGTTGCTCGGTATCCGCCTGGCGAAGATTTACGAAGATCGCGACAAGGTCGCCAGTTACGGCCTGCAATTAAAACGACTCTATCCCGGTACGCCGGAATATCAGCAATACCTGTCGGAGCAATGATGAAAGCGGCGCATCCAGAAGTTGTAGCAGCCACTCGCGTAAATCCCGGTGAAACCCTGCGTCAGGCCCGCGAAAGCAATGGCTGGACGCTGGCCGAAGTGGCCCTCAAGCTCAACCTGACGAGCACCTCTCTGAGCAACCTGGAGGCCGGTGCCTTCGACAAGTTGCCAGGGCATACCTTTGCCCGGGGGTACATCCGCGCGTACGCCAAGCTGCTGGGCATGGATCAGACCGTGCTGGTGCAGCAGTTCGACCAGTGCACCGGCACCGACTCCCAGGGCAGCAACGTCCACGCCCTGGGGCGTATCGAGGAGCCGGTGCGGGTTTCCCATACCATCTTGCGCATCGTCAGCCTGTTGCTGCTGATTGCCGTGATCGGTGGCGGTTTTGTCTGGTGGCAGGACCAGACCAGTCAGCGCACCAAGGACCAGGCGGCGATCAGCATGGAGCACGTCGAGGTCGAAAGCGCCGACGGCACCACGCAGATTCATCCGATCGACGAGCCGGAAGACCAGGCGGTCGCGCAGAATCAATCCAATCCGGAAGCAGAAGCTGCCGCGCCTGCCGCTGAAGCTATGGCGTCAGCCCCGGCACCTGCCGCCACCGCCGCCGCACAGGCTGCTCCAGCCGCCCAGGCCGTGGTGCCGGTGCCGCACGCGGCACAATCGCTGGTGGTACCACCGCAGCCGGCGCCAAGCCCGGTTTCGCCGGTGTCGCCAACCGCCCCGGTCAATGGCGCCCCGAGTGTCCCGGCTGCGGCGGCCAGCGCGCCGGTAGCTGGCGCGGGCCAGGTTCATGTGACCTTCATCGCCGATTGCTGGACCCAGGTCACCGACGGCGCTGGCAAGGTGCTGTTCAGCGGTCTCAAGCGCAAGGGCGATTCGCTCGAAGTCAGCGGCAAGCCGCCCTTCGCGGTACGCCTGGGCTATGCCAAGGGCGCCCAGGTCACCTATAACGGGCAGGCGGTCGATGTCGCTCCGTTCACCAGCGGCGAGACTGCTCGCCTGAAGCTAGGTCAATAAGTCATGCACGGCGAATCCCCAATCAAGCGTCGCGAATCGCGTAAAATCTGGGTCGGCTCGGTGCCGGTGGGCGGCGATGCGCCTATCGCGGTGCAGAGCATGACCAACAGCGACACCAACGATGTGGCGGCCACGGTCGCCCAGATCAACCGCCTGGAAGCGGCTGGCGTCGACATCGTCCGGGTGTCCGTACCGGACATGGATGCGGCCGAAGCCTTCGGCTGGATCAAGCAGCAGGTCAAGGTGCCGCTGGTTGCCGATATCCACTTCGACTACAGGATCGCGCTGCGAGTGGCCGAGCTGGGCGTGGACTGCCTGCGCATCAACCCGGGCAACATCGGTCGTGAAGACCGGGTGCGCGCGGTGGTCGATGCCGCCCGCGACCGTGGCATCCCGATCCGTATCGGCGTCAACGCCGGCTCCCTGGAAAAGGATCTGCAGAAGAAGTACGGCGAGCCGACCCCGGCAGCGCTGGTAGAGTCCGCTCTGCGCCACGTGGAGCACCTGGAGCGCCTGAACTTCCAGGACTTCAAGGTCAGCGTGAAGGCTTCCGACGTGTTCATGGCGGTGGAAGCCTACCGCCTGCTGGCCAAGGAAATCGTCCAGCCGCTGCACCTGGGCATCACCGAAGCGGGCGGTTTGCGTTCGGGTACGGTGAAATCGGCGGTCGGCCTCGGTATGCTGCTGGCCGAAGGGATTGGCGATACTATTCGCATCTCGTTGGCGGCCGACCCGGTCGAGGAAGTGAAAGTCGGCTACGACATTCTCAAGTCCCTGCACCTGCGGTCCCGTGGGATCAACTTCATCGCCTGCCCGAGCTGCTCGCGGCAGAACTTCGATGTGGTCAAGACCATGAACGAGCTGGAAGGGCGCCTGGAGGACCTGCTGGTACCGCTGGATGTCGCGGTGATCGGCTGTGTGGTGAACGGTCCCGGTGAAGCCAAGGAGGCCCATGTCGGCCTGACCGGCGGCACCCCCAACCTGATCTACATCGACGGCAAGCCGTCGCAGAAACTGACGAATGACAACCTGGTGGATGAGCTGGAAAAGCTGATCCGGCAGAAGGCGGCCGAAAAGGTCGAAGCTGACGCGGCAGTCATCGCCCGCGGCTGATCGAAGAATTTAAGGAATATCTGTGAGCAAGTCTCTGCAAGCCATTCGTGGCATGAACGACATCCTGCCCGAGCAGACGCCGCTGTGGCGTTATTTCGAGGGCACCGTCGCCCGTTTGCTGGATAACTACGGTTACAAGCAGATCCGCATGCCGATCGTCGAGTTCACCGAGCTGTTCAAGCGCTCCATCGGTGAAGTGACCGACATCGTCGAGAAGGAGATGTACACCTTCGAGGACCGCAACGGCGACTCCCTGACCCTGCGTCCAGAAGGTACCGCGGCCTGCGTGCGCGCGGTGCTGGAGCACGGCATCAGCGGCGGCGGCCAGCAGCAGAAACTCTGGTACATCGGGCCGATGTTCCGCCACGAGCGTCCTCAGAAGGGCCGCTATCGCCAGTTCCACCAGATCGGCTGCGAAGTGTTCAACATCGACGGTCCGGACATCGATGCCGAGCTGATCGTGCTGACCTGGCGCCTGTGGGGGCTGCTGGGCATCCAGGATGCGGTCAAGCTGGAACTCAACAGCCTGGGCACCAGCGAGTCCCGCGGCCGTTATCGTGAAGCCCTGGTGGAGTACCTGTCCGCGCGCTTCGAGCAACTGGACGAAGACAGCCAGCGTCGCCTCAAGACCAACCCGCTGCGCGTGCTCGACACCAAGAATGCCGATACCCAGGCGGTGCTGGTGGACGCGCCGAAGCTGGCCGACTACCTCGATGAAGAGTCGCGCGCGCACTTCGACGGCCTCAAGGCCCGCCTCGATGCCGCCGGCATTCCGTACGTGATCAACCCCAAGCTGGTCCGTGGCCTGGACTACTACAGCAAGACCGTGTTCGAGTGGGTCACCGACAAGCTGGGCGCCCAGGGCACCGTGTGTGCCGGTGGCCGCTACGACGGCCTGGTCGAGCAGATGGGCGGCAAGCCGACCCCCGGCGTTGGCTTCGCCATGGGTATCGAACGCCTGATCCTGCTGCTGGAAACCCTGGAGCAGGTGCCGGAAGAGATTTCCCGCCAGGTCGACGTCTACCTCTGCGCCTTCGGCGAGGCCGCCGAGCTGGCGGCGCTGGCCCTGAGCGAGAAGGTCCGTGACCAGTTGCCGAACCTGCGTTTGCAGATCAATGCCGGTGCCGGTAGCTTCAAGAGCCAGTTCAAGAAAGCTGACAAGAGTGGTGCGCTGTACGCCTTGATCCTCGGTGACGACGAATTGGCTCAGCAAGTGGTAGGTTTCAAACCCCTGCGTGGCCAGGGCGAGCAACAAAGCATTGCCTGGGAGGCTCTTTCCGAGCACTTGTCCACCTGCGTCGTGCAGGGTTGAAGCTGTTAGAACAGCCGATTTAGAGAATAAGGAGTATTGGGGTGTCGAGTTCCGAAGAAGATCACGTAGCCGAGTTGAAGGAATGGTGGCAGCGCAACGGCAAACCCCTGGTCACTGGCGGCCTGCTGGCGCTGGTGGTGGTGTTCGGCTGGCAAGCCTGGCACAAGTACCAGAACAACCAGTCGCAAGGTGCCTCGGTGCTCTATCAGGAGCTGTTGGAAAGCACCCTGACGCCTGATGGCAAGCCCGATCCGGCGCGTGTGGCCGACCTGGCCGGCAAGCTCAATACCCAGTATGGCGGTAGCGCCTACGCGCAGTACGGCAGCCTGTTCGTCGCCAAGGTCGCGGTCGACACCGGCAAGCTGGACGACGCCGCCACCGAGCTCAAGGCCGTGGTCGACAAGCCGGTCAATGCCACCCTGGGTGAAGTCGCGCGTCAGCGTCTGGCTCAGGTGCTGGCTGCCCAGAACAAGGCCGACGAAGCGCTGAAGCTGCTCGATGGCGATACCGACAAGGCGTTCCTGGCCAGTCGTGAAGAACTCAAGGGGGACCTGCTGGTTCAACTGGGTCGCAACGATGAGGCCCATGCCGCGTACCAAAAGGCCAAGGCGGCGCTTTCCGATGAGGCGGCGGTCGGTGGCTTACAAATCAAGCTCGACGACCTGGCCAAAGGGGATGCGTAACGTGATCCGTTGGAAACATGCAGCATTGCTGGCCCTGGCCATTCTGGCCGCGGGTTGCAGCAGCAACAGCAAGAAGGAATTGCCACCGGCCGAGCTGACTTCCTTCAAGGAAGAAGTGGTTCTGCAGAAGCAGTGGAGCCGCTCCATTGGCGATGGCCAGGGCAAGATCTACAACCAGTTGGTTCCCGCGGTCGACGGCGACACCCTCTACGCGGCTGATGACAGCGGCGTGGTGGTGGCCATGGACCGCATGAACGGCGACGTGAAGTGGAAGAAGGACCTGGAGCTGCCAGTATCCGGCGGCGTCGGCGTCGGCTACGGCCTGGTGATGCTGGGTACGCTCAAGGGCGAGGTCATTGCCCTGGATTCCAGCAGCGGCGAAGAGAAATGGCGTGCCCGCGTCACCAGCGAGGTGCTGGCTCCGCCGGCCAGCAACGGTGACGTGGTGGTGGTCCAGACCCAGGATGACCGCGTGATCGGCCTCGATGCCTCCACCGGCAACCAGCGCTGGCTGTACGACAGCTCGCCGGCGGTACTGACCCTGCGTGGCACCGGTGCCCCGCTGGTGACCAACCACCTGGCGGTGGCGGGCCTGTCGACCGGCAAGGTCGTTGCGCTGGACACCCAGAACGGCGTCCCGGCCTGGGAAACCCGTGTGGCGATTCCACAAGGTCGTTCCGAGCTGGAGCGGGTGGTCGATATCGACGGTGGCCTGCTGTTGTCCGGCGGTACCTTGTATGTCGCCAGCTATCAGGGCCGCATGGCTGCCCTGGACCTGGAAAGCGGCCGGATCCTCTGGCAGCGTGATGCGTCCAGCTATGCTGGCGTAGCCCAGGGCTTCGGCAGCGTCTACGTGGCACTGGCTTCGGGCACCGTCGAAGGTGTCGACGAGCGTTCGACCACCGCTATCTGGAGCAACGACTCTCTGGCACGTCGCCAACTGTCGGCACCGGAGGTGTTCTCCAGCTACGTGGCGGTCGGCGACTTCGAAGGCTACCTGCACCTGCTGAGCCAGGTGGACGGTCGCTTCGTCGGTCGCGAGCGTATCGACAGCGATGGCCTGCGGGTTCGTCCGCTGGTGGTGGGTGACATGATTTACGTGTATGGCAACAGCGGCAAACTGGAAGCCCTGACCATCAAGTAGTTTTTAGCTCCTGAAGCTGCCGAGCGAAGAGCATGCAAGGCGAAGGTCAGTGAGTAGCGGAGTTGACATTAGTCAATGAGCATTGCGAACTGATTTTCAACGCCGCATGATCGAGCGCAGGCGCTTCAGGTGCAGAAACAGGCTTTGACTATGCTTGGGGGAATCCCCAAGCCGCCTCGCTCCGCGAGGTTTGCGACACCTTGCGGTGCCGCCCCCGAGCACCAGCCGCTGCCATGCAGCGGCTTTTGTATTTTCTGAAATAACGAAGTGGAGAGCCGCATGGTTCCCGTAATCGCCCTGGTGGGCCGACCGAATGTCGGCAAGTCCACCCTGTTCAACCGCCTGACCCGCAGCCGTGACGCCATCGTCGGCGACCTGTCCGGTCTGACCCGTGATCGCCAGTACGGTGAGGCAAAGTGGCAGGGGCGTTCCTACATTGTGATCGACACCGGCGGTATCTCCGGCGACGAGCATGGCATGGACGAAAAGATGGCCGAGCAGTCGCTGCTGGCCATTGAAGAAGCCGATGTCGTGCTGTTCCTGGTGGATGCCAAGGCCGGCTACACCGCCGCCGACCAGATGATCGGCGAGCACCTGCGCAAGCGCAACAAGCGTTCCTACGTGGTCGCCAACAAGATCGACAACATCGATCCGGACATGGCCCGTGCCGAGTTCAGTCCGATGGGGCTTGGCGATGCGCTGCCGATCGCCGGTGCGCACGGTCGCGGCATCAACCAGATGCTGGAAATCGTCCTTGGCGAGTTCCCCCGTGACGAGGCGGAGCCTGAAGAGGGCGAGGCCGAGGAAGTCGCCGAAGGCGAGGAGGCCACGCGCATTCCGGGCCCGAGCGAGAAGGATGGCATCAAGATCGCCATCATCGGTCGGCCGAACGTCGGCAAGTCGACCCTGGTCAACCGCATGCTCGGTGAAGACCGGGTGATCGTCTACGACCAGCCAGGCACCACCCGCGACAGTATCTATATCCCGTTCGAGCGCAACGAGGAGAAGTACACGCTGATCGACACCGCCGGTGTGCGCAAGCGTGGCAAGATCCACGAGGAAGTCGAAAAGTTCTCCGTGGTGAAGACCCTGCAGGCGATCAAGGACGCCAACGTGGTGATCTTCGTCATGGACGCCCGCGAGGGCGTGGTCGACCACGACCTGAACCTGCTTGGCTTCGCCCTGGAGGCTGGTCGTGCGCTGGTCATCGCCCTGAACAAGTGGGACGGCATGACCCCGGGCGAGCGCGACTACGTGAAGACCGAGCTGGAGCGCCGGCTGTTCTTCGTCGACTTCGCCGACATTCACTTCATCTCGGCGCTGCACGGCACTGGCGTGGGCAACCTGTACCAGTCGGTGCAGAACTCGTTCAAGTCGGCGGTGACCCGCTGGCCGACCAGCCGCCTGACCCAGATCCTCGAGGATGCGGTGTCCGAGCACGCGCCACCGATGGTCAACAACCGCCGGATCAAGCTGCGTTATGCCCACCTGGGTGGTGCCAACCCGCCGCTGATCGTGATCCACGGCAACCAGGTCGAGAAGGTTCCGAATTCGTATGTGCGTTACCTGGAAAACACCTACCGTCGGGTGCTGAAACTGGTCGGTACGCCGATCCGCATCGAGTTCAAGGGCGGCGAGAACCCCTTCGAAGGCAAGAAGAACACGCTGACCGACCGCCAGGTCAACAAGAAGCGTCGCCTGATGTCGCACCACAAGAAAGCCGAGAAGAAGCGCCGCGACAAGCGCTGATCCCGGACTCTGGAGAGGGCGCCCATGGCGCCCTTTTTCATGTCTGGTGGATACGTTATCCTCGAACCCTCCCGTGCCGTGTAGTGCCGGATGTTCAGCAGGGAAAACGGCCCCATGATCACCAGCAAGTTGCCGAATGTCGGCACCACCATCTTCACCCGGATGTCCCAGCTCGCCGCGCAAACCGGTGCACTGAACCTGTCCCAGGGCTTTCCCGATTTCGATGGCCCGCAAGCCTTGCGCGATGCGGTGGCGCGGCACGTTGCCAGCGGTCACAACCAGTATGCGCCGATGACCGGGCTGCCGTCCCTGCGCCAGCAGGTGGCGGCGAAGATCTTCAGCAGCTATGGCGTCCATGTGAACGCCGATGCGGAAGTGACCATCACCCCAGGGGCGACCCAGGCCATCTTTTGCGCAATCCAGGCGGTGATTCGGCCGGGTGATGAAGTGATCGTCTTCGACCCCTGCTATGACAGCTACGAGCCCTCGGTGGAGCTGGCCGGCGGGCGTTGCATCCACGTGCAACTGGGTCTCGACGACTTTGCCATCGACTGGCAGAAACTCCAGGATGCGCTCGGCCCGCGGACCCGGATGATCATCCTCAATACGCCACACAACCCGAGCGGTGCACTGATCAGCCATGCCGAGCTGGACCAGTTGGCAACGCTGATCGCCGACCGGGACATCTACCTGGTCAGCGACGAGGTCTATGAACACCTGGTCTACGACGATGTGCCGCATGCCAGCGTCCTGGCCCACGAGGCGCTGTACCAGCGTGCCTTCGTCGTCAGCTCGTTCGGCAAGACCTATCACGTCACTGGCTGGAAGACCGGCTATGTGATCGCGCCGCCGGCCCTGAGTGCCGAACTGCGCAAGGTGCACCAGTACGTCAGTTTCTGTGGGGTGACCCCGCTGCAGTACGCCCTGGCCGACTACATGGAGGCGGATCCCGGGCATGTACAGCGCCTGCCGGCGTTCTACCAGCAGAAACGCGACCTGTTCTGCGACCTGCTCAGCCAGTCACGCTTCCGTTTCAAACGCGTGGCGGGTACCTACTTCCAACTGGTCGACTACTCACAGATCCGTCCGGACCTGAATGATGTCGACATGGCGATGTGGATGACCCGTGAACATGGCGTGGCGGCGATCCCGGTGTCGGTGTTCTACCAGACCCCGCCCGAAGGCCAGCGACTGGTTCGCCTGTGTTTTGCCAAGCGCGAGGAGACGCTGCGTGAAGCGGCGGAAAAACTATGCGTGATCTGAGTACGTTGCCCGACCTCAAGCTGGCCCTGGTGCAGACGTCCCTGGCCTGGCATGACCGCCAGGCCAACCTGGAGCATTTCGAGGTGCTGCTCGAGCAGGCCCGTGGTGCCGATCTGGTCATCCTGCCGGAGATGTTCACCACCGGTTTCTCCATGGAGTCCAAGACCCTCGCCGAGCCTGAGAACGGTCCGACCACCAAGTGGTTGCGTTGCCAGGCGAAAAAGCTCGATGCGGTGATCACTGGCAGCGTGATCGTGCATGCCGCTGATGGCAGTCATCGCAACCGCCTGTTGTGGGCGCGTCCGGATGGTGAGGTCTGGCACTACGACAAGCGCCACCTGTTCCGTATGGCCGGTGAGCACAACCACTACACGCCGGGCGAACGCCAGGTGCAGTTTGAGCTCAAGGGTTGGCGGGTACGTCCGCTGATCTGCTATGACCTGCGCTTCCCGGTGTGGAGCCGGGATGCCCATGACACCGATCTGTTGCTCTATACCGCGAACTGGCCGGGGGCTCGACGCCTGCACTGGAACCGGCTGTTGCCGGCGCGGGCGATCGAGAACCTGTGTTATGTGGCCGCCGTGAACCGGGTGGGTACCGATGGCAAGGGTTTCTCGTACACCGGCGACAGCCAGGTGCTGGATTTCCAGGGCGAGTCGCTGTTAGGGGCCGCAGAGGCCGATGGTGTGTTCCAGGTCGGCCTGAGCGCCGTCGAGCTGGCCGCCTATCGTGAGCGCTTTCCGGCCAACCTGGATGCCGATACCTTCGAGTTCACCTGATTCGGTGGTCGGCAGGCAGGCCCTTTCGCGGGCAAGCCGCGCGCCTACAGAGGGTGGGGTGTATGAAAATTTGCGTACACCACGGCCCTGTCGGAGCGAGGCTTGCCCGCGAAAGGGCCCTTTGACTCGACAAAAATCCCACCCTGAAAAAAGGCCCCGAGGTTCTCACCCCGGGGCCTCGTTCATTGCAGCGGACGCTTACGCGGCCTTGCTGGCCTGGGTCTGGCTCAGCGAGCGGTTCAGGGCACTGAACACTGCCTTGAAGCTGGCCGTGGTGATGTTTTCATCGATACCCACGCCGTGCACCGCACGTTCGCCGTTCACGCGCAGCTCGATGTAGGCCGCCGCCTTGGCGTTGGTGCCAGCGCCGATGGCGTGTTCGTTGTAGTCCATGATTTCCACCGGAACCGGCAGGCCGGCCACCAGGGCTTCCAGGGCGCCATTGCCCTTGCCGCGCCAGTGCAGGTTGGTTTCGCCCTGACCCTTGCTCGCGACTTCGACTTCGACGCTGCTGTTGCCGTTCTCTTCCTGCAGGCGATGGCTGACCAGCGCATACGGGGTGTTGGCTTGCAGGTACTCGCTGTGCAGCAGGGCGTGGATCTGCTGGGCGGTCATTTCCAGGCCCAGGCGATCGGTTTCGCGCTGAACGACCTGGCTGAACTCGATCTGCATGCGACGTGGCAGGCTGATGCCGTACTCCTGTTCCAGCAGGTAGGCGATACCGCCCTTGCCCGACTGGCTGTTGACGCGGATCACCGCCTCGTAGCTGCGGCCGATGTCGGCCGGGTCGATCGGCAGGTAAGGCACTTCCCACAGGGCATCCGCCTGCTGTTGGGCGAAGCCCTTGCGGATCGCGTCCTGGTGCGAGCCGGAGAACGCGGTGTGCACCAGGTCGCCGACGTAAGGATGACGTGGGTGCACCGGAATCTGGTTGCACTCCTCGACCACCTTGCGCACGCCGTCGATATCGGAAAAGTCCAGTTGCGGGTCGAGACCCTGGGTGTACATGTTCAGGGCCACGGTCACCAGGTCGACGTTGCCGGTACGCTCGCCGTTGCCGAACAGGCAGCCTTCGACACGGTCGGCGCCGGCCATCAGGCCCAGCTCGGTGGCGGCCACACCGGTGCCACGGTCGTTGTGGGTGTGCAGGCTGATGATCACGCTGTCACGACGGTTGATGTTGCGGTGGAACCACTCGATCTGGTCGGCGTAGACGTTCGGCGTGGCCACCTCAACGGTAGCAGGCAGGTTGAGGATCACCTTGTTCTCGGGCGTGGCGTTCCACACTTCGACCACGGCGTCGCAGACTTCCTTGGCGAACTCCAGCTCGGTGGCGCTGAAGGTTTCCGGGGAGTATTCGAACTGCCACTGGGTGTCCGGCTGCTGGGCGGCGTACTTGACGAACAGCTTGGCGGCGTTCACCGCGATGTCCTTCACGCCCTGTTTGTCCTGGTTGAAGACGATGCGGCGGAACGACGGGCTGGTGGCGTTGTACAGGTGCACGATGGCCTTCTTGGCGCCGCGCAGGGATTCGAAGGTCCGGGCGATCAGGTCCTCGCGGGCCTGGGTCAGCACCTGGATGGTGGTGTCGTCCGGGATGTGGCCGTCTTCGATCAGGGTGCGAACGAAGTCGAAGTCGGTCTGCGAAGCGGCCGGGAAGGACGCCTCGATTTCCTTGACGCCGACGCTGACCAGGGTTTTCCAGAAGCGCAGTTTCTTCGCGGAATCCATCGGCTCGATCAGCGACTGGTTGCCGTCGCGCAGGTCGGAACTGCACCAGATCGGCGCGGTGGTGATGGTTTTCGATGGCCAGGTACGGTCAGGGAGGTTGATGGCCGGGAACGGACGGTACTTCGAAGACGGGTCTTTGAGCATGCTCATGGGGAATTCCTTGTTTGCCAGGGCCGAAAAGAGGCGCCCAGCCGGTGTAGCGTTGTCAGGAAAAAGCCTGGGGATGAGGCACCGCGATTCAGCCCGGCAGTCGTGCGCTGACGAGGCAGAGACTGCGGTGTTGACGACGCTGAATGAGGGTATGTGAGGTTTTCATGTTTTCAACCCTAACCACTGGGGTGAAAGATGGCAAGCCTGTAGAAGAATTTGAGAGGAATACTCGATAAAATGGCTTTTTCGAGATTTTATTTTGCTTCTGTCGCGGAAAGTCTAGAACAATTGCGCACTATTTTGGGTCGGCGCAATCCCTGGTGCAGGGCTGCCTGGTTTTGAAAAGCACCTGTCACAACGTGTACAGGTGATGTTGCGGACGAAAAGGGAGGCCCGAAGGCCTCCCTTTTCAATCGCCGACAGCCTTACAGGCTGGAGATTCGAGCGTGCTGTTCAGCCAGCTTGCCCAGGGCCTGTTCGGCCTCGGCGAGCTTGGCGCGCTCCTTTTCGATGACTTCGGCTGGCGCCTTGTCGACGAACGCGGCATTCGACAGTTTGCCGCCGACACGCTGGACTTCGCCTTGCAGGCGCTGGATTTCCTTGTCCAGGCGAGCCAGTTCAGCGCCCTTGTCGATCAGTCCGGCCATCGGCACCAGCACTTCCATCTCGCCGACCAGGGCGGTGGCGGACAACGGTGCTTCCTCGCCGGCAGCCAGCACGGTGATCGATTCGAGCTTGGCCAGCTTCTTCAGCAGGGTCTCGTTTTCCTTCAGGCGACGCTGGTCTTCGGCACCGGCGTTGTTCAGGAACAGTGCCAGTGGCTTGCCCGGGCCGATGTTCATTTCGGCACGGATATTACGGACGCCGAGCATCAGGCCCTTGAGCCATTCGATGTCGCCTTCGGCCGCCGGGTCGATGCGCTCCTCGTTCGCCACCGGCCACGCTTGCAGCATGATGGTCTTGCCCTCGGCACCGACCAGCGGCGCCAGGCGCTGCCAGATTTCCTCGGTGATGAACGGCATGAACGGGTGCGCCAGGCGCAGGGCCACTTCCAGCACGCGCACCAGGGTGCGGCGAGTGCCGCGCTGGCGTTCGACTGGGGCGTTCTCGTCCCACAGCACCGGCTTGGACAGTTCCAGGTACCAGTCGCAGTACTGGTTCCAGATGAACTCGTAGAGCGCCTGGGCGGCCAGGTCGAAACGGAACTGGTCGAGCTGGCGGGTCACTTCGGCTTCGGTTCGCTGCAGTTGCGAGATGATCCAGCGATCGGCCAGTGACAGCTCGTAGGCTTCGCCGTTCTGGCCGCAGTCCTCGCCCTTGTCGAGCACGTAGCGGGCGGCGTTCCAGATCTTGTTGCAGAAGTTGCGGTAGCCTTCGACGCGGCCCATGTCGAACTTGATGTCGCGACCGGTGGAGGCGAGCGAGCAGAAGGTGAAGCGCAGGGCGTCGGTGCCGTAGCTGGCGATACCCTCGGCGAATTCGGCGCGGGTCTGCTTCTCGATGGCTTTCTGCAGCTTGGGCTGCATCAGGCCGGTGGTGCGCTTCTGTACCAACGCTTCGAGTTCGATACCGTCGATGATGTCCAGCGGGTCGAGGACGTTGCCCTTGGACTTGGACATCTTCTGGCCCTGGCCGTCGCGCACCAGGCCATGGACGTAGACGGTCTTGAACGGAACCTGCGGGGTGCCGTCCTCGTTCTTCACCAGGTGCATGGTCAGCATGATCATCCGGGCGACCCAGAAGAAGATGATGTCGAAGCCGGTGACCAGCACGTCGGTCGGGTGGAAGGTCTTGAGGAACTCGGTCTGCTCCGGCCAGCCCAGGGTGGAGAAGGTCCACAGGCCCGAACTGAACCAGGTGTCGAGAACGTCGTTGTCCTGTTGCAGGGCAATGTCGGTGCCGAGGTTGTGCTTGGCGCGCACTTCGGCTTCGTCGCGGCCGACGTAGACCTTGCCCGACTCATCGTACCAGGCCGGAATCCGGTGGCCCCACCACAGCTGGCGGCTGATGCACCAGTCCTGGATATCGCGCATCCAGGAGAAGTACATGTTTTCGTACTGCTTGGGCACGAAGGCGATGCGACCGCCTTCCACGGCGGCGATGGCCGGTTCGGCCAGTGGCTTGGTCGACACGTACCACTGGTCGGTCAGCCAGGGCTCGATGACGGTGCCGGAACGGTCGCCCTTCGGCACCTTCAGGGCGTGGTCGTCGACGCTGACCAAGAGGCCCGCGGCATCGAAGTCGGCGACGATCTGCTTGCGCGCGTCGAAGCGGTCGAGACCGACGTATTGCGCCGGGATCTTGCCGTCGATGCTGTCGTTCAGGGTGCCGTCGAGGTTGAACACCTGGCAGGCCGGCAGGACGCTGGCGTTCTTGTCGAAGATGTTCAGCAGCGGCAGGTTGTGGCGTTTGCCGACTTCATAGTCGTTGAAGTCGTGGGCCGGGGTGATCTTCACGCAGCCGGTGCCGAATTCCGGGTCGCAGTAGTCGTCGGCGATGATCGGAATGCGGCGGCCAACCAGCGGCAGTTCGACGAACTGACCGATCAGGGCCTTGTAGCGCTCGTCGTTCGGGTTCACCGCGACGGCCGAGTCGCCGAGCATGGTTTCCGGACGGGTGGTGGCGACGATCAGGTGATCCAGGCCTTCGGCGGTCCTGGCGCCGTCGGCCAGCGGGTAGCGCAGGTTCCACAGGAAACCCTTCTCGTCGTGGTTTTCCACTTCGAGGTCGGAAATGGCCGTGTGCAGCTTGGTGTCCCAGTTGACCAGGCGCTTGCCGCGGTAGATCAGGCCGTCCTCGTGCAGGCGCACGAAGGCTTCCTTGACCGCTTCGGACAGGCCGTCGTCCATGGTGAAGCGCTCGCGGCTCCAGTCCACCGACGAGCCCAGGCGGCGGATCTGCCGGCTGATGTTGCCACCGGACTGCTCCTTCCACTCCCAGACCTTCTCCAGGAACTTCTCGCGGCCCAGGTCATGGCGGTTCTGGCCCTGGGCTTCAAGCTGGCGCTCCACCAGCATCTGGGTGGCGATGCCCGCGTGGTCGGTGCCCGGCTGCCACAGGGTGTTACGCCCCTGCATGCGGCGAAAGCGGATCAGCGCATCCATGATCGCGTTGTTGAAGCCGTGGCCCATGTGCAGGCTGCCGGTGACGTTCGGCGGCGGGATCATGATGGTGTAGGCGTCACCCGAGCCTTGCGGGGCGAAGTAGTTCTCGGACTCCCAGGTCTGGTACCAGGAAGTTTCAATGGCGTGTGGCTGGTAGGTCTTATCCATGCGCGGCGGGACCCTTAGGCATTAATTCAGGAAAGCCGGCAAGTATAACGGGGATATGGCGCGGGGCGTAGAGCGAGGTGAGGGGAGGTGCTGCAAAATATTGGCTGGATAGGCGCTCAATCCGCCTATCCAGGCGTGAGCCGGTGTGTAGGGGCGGAGTGCTTTTGTGGCGAGCGGGCTTGTCGGAACGCCGCACCGCCGCGCTGAGGCGCGAAGCGGCCCTGAAACCGGTCTATGCGGAGTGTCAGGCAAAACGGGTTGCCTGATCTTGCGGCCGCTTCGCGACCGAACGCGGGCAAGCCCGCTCGCCACAAGGTGGTGCCCGACTTCGAGTTTTTTTACTCGGGGAGCTGGCGTTTACCGCGTCAGGACGGGTACTGGCTGAGCAGGCGCTCCATCCGGGCATCCAGGCGGCGCTTGATCTCGGCCTCGATATGCGGCGCGAAGTCGTCGATCACATCCTGCATGATCAGTTGTGCGGCGGCGCGCAATTCGCTGTCCAGGTGCAGCAGGGCGTCCTGCTTACTGTTGTGAGCTGGCTCGGCAGCGGTAACGCGGTCACTGGCGATGGGCTCGGGCGCCGGCTCGGGTTTTGCCGCGACTGGCTTGCTGGTCTCGGGTGAGAGGGGGGGCGTGGCTTGTACCGCGGTTTCAACCCTGGCCTCGGCCTGGACTTCGGCCTTGGGCTTGCCACCGACCATGTCGAACAGCAGCGGAATCTGCCCTTCCGGGGGAACGGTCTCGGTCAGCAGCGGCGGTTGCAGGGTTTCGTCACCCAGCAGCTTGCGGATCGACTCGAGCTCGTCCAGCAGGGGAGCGGCCTTTTGTGATTGTTTTGGAGTGTCCATCGGGTTGCTCAAAGTCGCTGTAGACGGTGATCTTGCAGAGGATAGCCCTGTTCGCGGTAGAAGCGGAAACTCTCCCGCGCCGCCTGGCGGATGGCCGGGTCTTCCACCACGACTTCCGCGATGCGGGTAAAACGTGAGGCAAACGGTGGTACCCGCTTGTCGAGATTGACCAGCAGGTCCTGGTGAGTGCCGGGATCATCGCCCAGGCCCAGTACCACGCTGCCTTCCGGCTCGCTTTCGGCCGGGCCATGGGGCACGAAGCTTTCGCCCTTGAAGCGCCACAGGCGGGCATCGAGTTCCTCGCGCTGCGCGGCATCACTGCAGTGCAGGTAGATCCGGTGGCCCAGGCGCCAGGCCTTTTCGGTCAGCTTGCAGGCGAAATCCAGGCGCGCCAGGGGATCTGCGCTGGGAAGGATATAAAAGTCGACTTGGGTCATGGAGAATTCCGGCGGCCGGACGGCGGCGTTGACGGGCGCCGCCCGGCGGGCTCAGGCTCAGGCCTTGGCGCGGTCCAGCAGGTACTGGGTCAGCAGCGGAACCGGACGACCGGTGGCGCCCTTCTCCTTGCCACCGCTGATCCAGGCGGTACCGGCGATGTCCAGATGGGCCCAGTTGAGGTTCTTGGTGAAGCGCGACAGGAAGCAGGCCGCGGTGATGGTCCCGGCCTTCGGTCCGCCGATGTTGGCGATGTCGGCGAACGGGCTGTCCAACTGCTCCTGGTATTCGTCGAACAGCGGCAGTTGCCAGGCGCGGTCATCGGCCTGGCGGCCGGCGCTCAGCAGTTGCTCGATCAGCTCGTCGTTGTTGCCCAGCAGGCCCGAGGTGTGAGAGCCGAGGGCAACGATGCAGGCGCCGGTCAGGGTGGCGATGTCGATCACCGCCTGCGGCTTGAATCGCTCGGAGTAGGTCAGGGCATCGCACAGCACCAGGCGGCCTTCGGCGTCGGTGTTGAGGATTTCCACGGTCTGGCCGCTGAGAGTGGTGACGATGTCGCCCGGACGGGTCGCGCCACCGCTCGGCATGTTCTCGGCGCAGGCCAGGATGCACACCAGGTTGATCGGCAGCTTGAGTTCCAGCACGGCCTTCAGGGTGCCGAAGACACTGGCGGCACCGCCCATGTCGAACTTCATCTCGTCCATGCCGGCGCCCGGCTTGAGGCTGATGCCGCCGGTGTCGAAGGTGATGCCCTTGCCGACCAGGGCGAACGGCTTCTCGGACTTCTTGCCGCCGTTGTACTGCATGACGATCAGGCGCGGAGGCTGGTCGCTGCCCTGGCCGACCGCGTAGAACGAGCCCATGCCCATTTCCTTGATCTTCTTCTCGTCGAAGATCTCCACCTTCAGGCCCTTGTAGGCTTTGCCCAGGCTCCTGGCCTGTTCGGCGAGGTAGCTCGGGTGGCAGACGTTCGGTGGCGCGTTGCCCAGGTCGCGGGTGAAGGCCATGCCGCTGGCGATCGCCTTGGCGTGGGTCACGGCGCGCTCGACTTCGGCCTGGGCCGCCTTGATGGTGACCAGGGTGATTTTCTTCAGGGCGCGCGGTTCGGCCTTCTGGCTCTTGTAGGTGTCGAAGTGGTATTCGCCGTCGAGCAGGCTTTCGGCCAGCAGGCGGGTCTTGCCATAGCTGTCGCGACCCTTGACCGCCACTTCGTCGAGGGCGAGCACGGCATCGCTGCCGCCCAGGCCCTTGAGGGTGCCGAGGATGCCGGCAACGATCTTGCGCAGCGGCCGGTCGCCCAGTTCGGCGTCCTTGCCCACGCCCACCAGCAGCACGCGTTCGGCCTTGAGGTTCGGCAGGCTCTGCAGCAGCAGGCTCTGGCCGACCTTGCCGGCCAGGTCGCCACGCTTGAGGATGGCCGCGATGGCGCCGCCAGTCAGTTCGTCGATCTTCTGCGCGACAGTGCCGAGCTTGCGGCCTTCGCCGACGGCGACTACCAGGGTGGCGGTCTTCAACGTTTCCGGGCTAACGCTTTTTACAACCAGTTCCATGTCTGGGTCCCTGAATAAAGGTCAGTTGGCGCGCAGCGGGGCTGCGCGCTGGGTGGCTTGGCGACGCTGTGGCGCGCAAGCGACAAAGGCGGCAGTTTGAACCTCGCCGGCCGCTGCTGACAACCCTGTGTTGCAGCTTTGCGCGCGCGGTTGAGCATGTGCAGTGACAGGGGCGGTCAATCACAGGATAATGCGCCATCCTTTCGGGCGGCTCGCAATGCAGGCCGCCCTGTTTGCTTGTTCGGCCGCCTTAGCCTGACAACCCTGGAGTGTCTGGTTTGATCGTCTTTCGTTATCTGTCTCGCGAAGTCCTGGTTACATTGAGTGCCGTCAGCGCCGTGCTGTTGGTGATCACCATGAGCGGGCGCTTCGTCAAATTCCTCGCCCAGGCCGCCTCGGGTGCCCTGGATCCGGGGGCCCTGTTCCTGATCATGGGCTTTCGTCTGCCCGGCTTTCTGCAACTGATCCTGCCACTGGGCCTGTTCCTCGGGATCCTGCTGGCCTATGGCCGGTTGTACCTCGAAAGCGAGATGACCGTGCTGTCCGCCACCGGCATGAGCCAGCAGCGCCTGCTCGGCATGACCATGGCGCCGGCATTGCTGGTGGCCCTGCTGGTGGCCTGGCTGAGCCTGAGCCTGGCACCCCAGGGCGCCTACCAGTTCCAGCTGGTGCTCAACAAGCAGGATGCCCTGACCGAGTTCGACACCCTGGAGCCGGGCCGCTTCCAGGCGCTGAACGACGGTTCGCGGATCACCTATACCGAGAAGCTGTCCGATGACCGCACCCAGTTGGGTGGGGTGTTCATTTCCGAGAAACGCCTGGGTCAGGACAAGAAGGACCGCGGTATCTCGGTGCTGGTCGCCGACCATGGTCGTCTCGAGGTCAAGCCGGACGGCAACCGCTACCTGATCCTGGAAGATGGCTATCGCTACGACGGCAGCCCGGGGCAGGCCGACTACCGGGTGATCAAGTACGACACCTACGGCGTGCAGATGGAAAGACCGGAAATCAGCAACGAAGTGACCGACCGCGACGCGCTGGCCACCCGCGACCTGTGGGGCAGCAGCGAGCGCAAGTCGATTGCCGAACTGCAATGGCGCCTGTCGCTGCCGTTGCTGGTGTTCGTCGTGACCCTGATGGCGGTGCCGCTGTCGCGGGTCAATCCGCGCCAGGGTCGCTTCCTCAAGCTGCTGCCGGCGATCCTTCTGTACATGGCCTACCTGACCATGCTGATTTCCGCCCGTGGCGCCCTGGAGAAGGGCAAGCTGTCGCCACTGCCCGGCCTGTGGTGGGTGCACGCGCTGTTCCTGGCGATCGGTCTGGGGCTGCTCTATTGGGAACCGTTGCGTTTGAAGCTGGCGAGTCGTCGCGGCATGAAGGAGATGGCTCGTGGTTAAGCTCGACCGCTACATCGGTAGCGCAGTATTCATGGCGATCCTGGCGGTGCTCGGGATCATTCTCGGCCTGGCCTCGCTGTTCGCCTTCATCGACGAGATGAGCAACGTCAGCGATACCTACACCTGGGGCGACGTGCTCAGCTTCGTGCTGTTGACCGCGCCGCGGCGGGTCTACGACATGCTGCCGATGGCCGCCCTGATCGGCTGCCTGATCGGCCTGGGCAGCCTGGCCAGCAACAGCGAGCTGACCATCATGCGTGCGGCGGGTGTTTCCGTCGGGCGAATCGTCTGGGCGGTCATGAAGCCGATGCTGGTGCTGATGATCGTCGGCGTGCTGGTGGGCGAGTACGTGGCACCGGTCACCGAAAGCAAGGCCCAGGCCGACCGGGCGCTGGCCCAGGGTTCCGGCGATGCCCAGAGTTCCAAGCATGGCCTGTGGCACCGCCAGGGTGACGAGTTTATCCATATCAACGCCGTGCAGCCGAACGGGCTGCTCTACGGGGTGACCCGCTACCAGTTCGACGACCAGCGCCGCCTGCAGTCCTCGAGCTTCGCCAAACTGGCGCGCTTCGAGCAGGATCACTGGAACCTGACGGACGTCACCACCACCCATTTCCGTGGCGATCACACCGAAGTCATCAACACGCCGCAGGAGACCTGGGGGGTGTCTCTCCAGCCGAACCTCTTGAGCACCGTGGTGATGGTGCCCGAGTCGCTGTCGATCAGCGGCCTGTGGAGTTACATCCACTACCTGGCGGACCAGGGGCTGGCCAACGGTCGCTACTGGCTGGCGTTCTGGGTCAAGGTCCTGCAGCCGCTGGTCACCGCGGCGCTGGTGCTGATGGCGATCTCGTTCATCTTCGGTCCGCTGCGCTCGGTGACCCTCGGTCAGCGGGTATTCACCGGTGTGCTGGTCGGTTTCACCTTCCGTATCGCCCAGGACCTGCTGGGGCCGTCGAGCCTGGTGTTCGGCTTCTCGCCGCTGTTCGCGGTGCTGGTGCCGGCGGGGATCTGTGCGATTGCCGGCCTCTGGCTGCTGCGGCGCGCCGGATAGACGCCTCGAACCGCTCGGGAGCCCCCGAAAGGAGCCTCTGCCGACCGGCAGGGGCTTTTTTGTGTCGGTCGCCCTGCCGGTTGACGTGACGCCTTGGTTGCGCATCAGGTACAATTCCCGGCTATTTTTCGGCGGGCAGTCTGCCTGCAACCTTTTTGAGTGTTGACCCGTGAGTGATTTGAGTCATATCCGCAATTTCTCCATCATCGCCCACATTGACCATGGCAAGTCGACTCTGGCCGATCGCTTCATCCAGATCTGCGGCGGCCTGGCCGAGCGCGAGATGGAAGCGCAGGTGCTGGATTCCATGGACCTCGAGCGCGAGCGCGGGATCACCATCAAGGCCCACAGCGTTACCCTGTACTACAAGGCCAAAGACGGCATCACCTACCAGTTGAACTTCATCGATACCCCGGGCCATGTCGACTTCACCTATGAAGTCAGCCGTTCCCTGGCGGCCTGTGAAGGGGCCTTGCTGGTGGTCGACGCCGGCCAGGGCGTCGAGGCCCAGTCCGTGGCCAACTGCTACACGGCGATCGAGCAGGGCCTGGAGGTCATGCCGGTCCTTAACAAGATCGACCTGCCGCAGGCCGAGCCGGAGCGGGTGAAGGAAGAGATCGAGAAGATCATCGGCATCGACGCCACCGACGCCGTCACCTGCAGCGCCAAGACCGGCCTGGGGGTCGACGAGGTGCTCGAGCGCCTGGTGACCACCATTCCGGCGCCGGAAGGCAATATCGACGACCCGCTGCAGGCGCTGATCATCGACTCCTGGTTCGACAACTACCTGGGTGTCGTGTCCCTGGTGCGTGTGCGCCACGGTCGCGTGAAGAAGGGCGACAAGATCCTGGTCAAGTCCACCGGCAAGATCCACCTGGTGGACAGTGTCGGTGTCTTCAACCCGAAACATACCGCCACCGCCGACCTGAAGGCGGGCGAGGTGGGCTTCATCATCGCCGGCATCAAGGACATTCACGGGGCGCCGGTGGGTGACACCCTGACCCTCAGCTCGACGCCTGACGTCGATGTGCTGCCGGGCTTCAAACGCATCCAGCCGCAGGTCTATGCCGGCCTGTTCCCGGTCAGTTCCGATGATTTCGAGGACTTCCGCGAAGCCCTGCAGAAACTGACCCTCAACGACTCCTCGCTGCAGTACACCCCGGAAAGTTCGGATGCACTGGGCTTCGGCTTCCGTTGCGGCTTCCTCGGCATGCTCCACATGGAAATCATCCAGGAGCGCCTGGAGCGCGAGTACGACCTGGATCTGATCACCACCGCGCCGACGGTAATCTTCGAGCTCAAGCTCAAGAACGGTGAAACCATTTACGTCGACAACCCGTCCAAGCTGCCGGACCTGTCCGCCATCGAGGACATGCGTGAACCGATCGTACGGGCCAACATCCTTGTGCCGCAGGAGCACCTGGGGAACGTCATTACGCTGTGTATCGAGAAACGCGGGATTCAGCACGACATGCTGTTCCTCGGCTCGCAGGTGCAAGTCACCTATGACCTGCCGATGAACGAAGTGGTCCTGGACTTCTTCGACCGTCTCAAATCCACCAGTCGCGGCTATGCTTCGCTGGACTATCATTTCGATCGCTACCAGTCGGCCAACCTGGTCAAGCTGGACGTGCTGATCAATGGTGAGAAGGTCGATGCCCTGGCGTTGATCGTGCATCGGGACAATGCGCACTACAAAGGCCGTGCGTTGACCGAGAAGATGAAAGAACTGATTCCTCGTCAGATGTTCGACGTTGCCATCCAGGCTGCCATCGGCGGCCAGATCGTGGCGCGGACAACCGTCAAGGCGCTCAGAAAGAACGTACTGGCCAAATGCTACGGCGGTGACGTGAGCCGTAAGCGCAAGCTGTTGGAAAAGCAGAAGGCCGGTAAGAAACGCATGAAGCAAGTAGGTAACGTGGAAGTTCCACAGGAAGCCTTCCTTGCGGTGCTCAGGTTGGATAGTTAGGTCCTATGTCACTAAATTTCCCGCTGTTGCTGGTCATTGCCGTCGCTGTCTGCGGTCTGTTGGCGTTGCTTGATCTGGTCTTTCTGGCTCCACGTCGGCGCGCGGCGATCGCCCGCTACCAGGGCAGCGCCGCGCAGCCTGACGTGGCCGTGGTCGAGAAGCTGAACAAGGAGCCTTTGCTGGTCGAATATGGCAAATCCTTCTTCCCGGTGCTGTTCATCGTGCTGGTGCTGCGCTCGTTTCTGGTCGAGCCGTTCCAGATTCCTTCCGGGTCGATGAAACCGACCCTGGATGTTGGCGACTTCATCCTGGTGAACAAGTTCTCCTACGGGATTCGCCTGCCGGTGATCGACAAGAAGGTGATTCCGGTCGGTGATCCGCAACGCGGGGATGTCATGGTGTTTCGCTACCCGAGCGATCCGAACGTCAACTACATCAAGCGGGTAGTCGGGCTGCCGGGCGACACGGTGCGCTACACCAGCGACAAGAGGCTGTTCGTCAACGGTGAGTCGGTGGCCGAGCAACTGGTGGGCAACGAGCCCGGCATGCTGGGCAGCGCCGAGCTCTATAAAGAGAAGCTGGGTGCCGTCGAACACCTGATCCGCAAGGAAATGGGCCGTTATCGCGCGCCGCCGGATCACGAGTGGAAAGTTCCGGCCGGCCATTACTTCATGATGGGCGATAACCGCGACAACTCCAACGACAGCCGCTACTGGGATGATCCCAACATTCCCAAGGAACTGCTGGGCATGGTTCCCGACGAGAATATCGTCGGCAAGGCCTTCGCGGTCTGGATGAGCTGGCCTGATCCCAAGTTCAGCCGCCTGCCGAATTTCTCGCGGGTCGGCCTGATCAAGTAACCCAAGCGGCGCTGTTGAATACAGCGCCGAATGCTTTTCAGGTACTTGAAGACGATGAGAACGACTATGCGGTCCGCCGCTTCTCAGAAAGGCCTGTCGTTTTTTGGCTGGTTGCTGGCTCTCGCGCTGGTGGCTTTCGCCAGTAGCACGGCTCTCAAGCTGGTCCCGATTTACCTCGACAACCTGTCGATGAAGAAAATCATCATGTCGGTGGAAACCGACAAGGCGGCGGGCGTGACCACCGTCAACGACTTTTACACTCATGTTGCCCGTGGCATGCAGGTCAACAGTATTCAGGATGTGGATTTGAACAAAGCGTTAAACGTAACGGTGGAGGGCAGCCGATTTCTTGCCCATCTGAAATACGAGCAGCGTGTCGCGCTGATCCGGAATATCGATCTGGTGGTGAAGTTCGACCAAGAATTCAGCGTGGGTAAACCGTGAGCCTGTCCCTGAGCCGTCTCGAGCGCAAGCTCGGCCATACCTTCAAGGACCAGGAACTGATGCTCCTGGCCCTGACACACCGCAGCTTCGCCGGGCGCAACAACGAGCGCCTGGAGTTCCTGGGCGATGCGATCCTCAACTTCGTGGCCGGCGAGGCGCTGTTCGAGCGCTTTCCCCAGGCCCGTGAAGGCCAGTTGTCGCGTTTGCGCGCACGCCTGGTAAAAGGTGAAACACTGGCCGTACTGGCTCGTGGTTTCGAGCTGGGCGACTACCTGCGCCTGGGCTCCGGCGAGCTGAAAAGCGGTGGTTTCCGCCGTGAGTCGATCCTGGCCGACGCCCTCGAGGCATTGATCGGTGCGATCTACCTGGATGCTGGTATCGAAGTGGCACGCGAGCGCGTGTTGGCCTGGCTGGCCTCGGAGTTCGAGAGCCTGACGCTGGTCGACACCAACAAGGACCCCAAGACCCGCCTGCAGGAATTCCTGCAATCACGGGCTTGCGAGCTGCCGCGCTACGAAGTGGTGGATATCCAGGGCGAGCCGCACTGCCGGACCTTCTTCGTCGAGTGCGAAGTCACCCTCTTGAACGAGAAAAGCCGTGGGCAGGGCGTGAGCCGTCGTATTGCCGAACAGGTAGCGGCCGCTTCAGCACTGATCGCCCTGGGCGTGGAGAATGGCAATGACTGATTCAACTGCAACACGCTGCGGCTATGTCGCCATCGTTGGCCGGCCGAACGTGGGCAAATCCACGCTGCTGAACCACATTCTCGGACAGAAGCTGGCGATCACCTCGCGCAAGCCGCAGACCACCCGCCACAACATGCTCGGGATCAAGACCGAAGGCGAGATCCAAGCGATCTACGTCGACACCCCCGGAATGCACAAGAGTAACGAAAAGGCGCTCAACCGCTACATGAACAAGACCGCCTCGGCGGCGTTGAAAGACGTCGACGTGGTGATCTTCGTCGTCGATCGTACCCGCTGGACCGATGAGGACCAACTGGTCCTGGAGCGCATCCAGTACGTCGAGGGCCCGGTGATCGTGGCCCTGAACAAGACCGACCGGATCGAGGACAAGGCTGAGCTGATGCCGCACCTCAGCTGGTTGCAGGAGCAGTTGCCGAAAGCGCAGATCGTGCCGATCTCCGCGCAGCAGGGGCATAATCTCGATACCCTGGAAGGCCTGATCGCCCAGCACCTGCCGGAAAACGAACACTTCTTCCCGGAAGACCAGATCACCGACCGTAGCAGTCGTTTCCTCGCTGCCGAGCTGGTCCGCGAGAAGATCATGCGTCAGCTGGGCGCCGAACTGCCTTACCAGATCACCGTGGAAATCGAGGAGTTCAAGCAGCAGGGCGCTACCTTGCATATTCATGCACTGATCCTCGTCGAACGTGACGGTCAGAAGAAGATCATCATTGGCGACAAGGGCGAGCGCATCAAGCGCATCGGCAGCGAGGCGCGCAAGGACATGGAGCTGCTGTTCGATTCGAAGGTCATGCTCAACCTGTGGGTCAAGGTGAAAGGCGGCTGGTCCGATGACGAGCGTGCCCTGCGCTCGCTGGGCTACGGCGACCTCTAAAGGCGCGCGCCCCCTCCTGTGTTGGGGGCGGGCTTGCCGGAATGCCGCAGCGCCGCTCTGGGGCGCAAAGCGGCCCCGAAGCCTGGGTAAGCGGTGTTTCGGCACAGCCTGAAACAGGGTTTGCGGCTCGCAGCCGAGCGCCTCGCTCACCACAATGAGCTGTATCCACCCTTATCTGCACGCCCATCTTCCAGAGACATTCACCACCAATGTCCACCCATCCGCCCCCCGGTCAGCCGGCCTACGTCCTGCACTCCCGCGCCTACCGCGAAAACAGCGCCCTGGTGGATTTCATCACGCCCCAGGGACGGCTGCGTGCGGTGCTGCGCAATGCCCGGGGCAAGGCCGGGACCCTGGCGCGACCGTTCGTGCCGCTGGAAGTCGAATTCCGTGGCCGTAGTGAACTGAAGAACGTCGGTCGCATGGAGAGCGCCGGGGTCGCCGTCTGGCTGAGCGGCGATGCGCTGTTCAGCGGCCTCTACCTCAACGAACTGCTGATCCGCTTGCTGCCGGCCGAAGACCCGCACCCGGTGTTGTTCGAACATTACGCCCTGACGTTGCTGGCCCTGGCCGAAGGTCGCCCGCTGGAGCCGCTGTTGCGTGCATTCGAATGGCGACTGCTGGACGATCTCGGCTACGGCTTTGCCCTGAGCGTGGACATCCACGGCGAGCCGCTGGCGGCGGACGGCATGTATCGGCTGCAGGTCGACGCCGGCCTGGAGCGGGTCTATCTGCTGCAGCCGGGGTTGTTCCAGGGCCGTGAGCTGTTGGCGATGGCCGAGGCCGACTGGAGTGCGGTCGGTGCGCTTTCCGCGGCCAAGCGCCTGATGCGCCAGGCGCTCGCGGTGCATCTGGGCGGCAAGCCGCTGGTCAGTCGCGAGTTGTTCCGCAAACCCTGAGCGGGCGGGGCGGTTCCGTGAATTTGATGGCTGGAACTGAACGTGGAGGCCTGTGTCCCGTGTATGCTGTGGGACGAATCTTCCACTCTTCAGGAGCCTTTCCGTGAGCACCAGCACCCGTATTCTTCTCGGTGTGAATATCGACCACGTTGCCACCCTGCGTCAGGCCCGGGGCACCCGTTACCCTGACCCGGTCAAGGCCGCACTGGACGCCGAGGAGGCCGGAGCCGATGGCATCACCGTGCACCTGCGCGAAGACCGCCGGCATATCCAGGAGCGTGATGTGCTGTTGCTCAAGGACGTGCTGCAGACCCGCATGAACTTCGAAATGGGTGTGACCGAGGAGATGATGGCGTTCGCCGAGCGCATCCGTCCGGCGCACATCTGCCTGGTGCCGGAAACCCGCCAGGAACTGACCACCGAAGGTGGCCTGGACGTGGTCGGCCAGATCGAACGGATCCAGGCAGCGGTCGAGCGCCTGAGTCGGATCGGCAGTGAAGTGTCGCTGTTCATCGATGCCGACGAGCGGCAGATCGCGGCGGCCAAGCAGGTTGGCGCGCCGGCGATCGAGTTGCACACCGGGCGTTATGCCGACGCCGAGACCCCGGCCGAGGTGGCCCAGGAGCTGAAGCGTATCGCCGATGGCGTGGCGTTTGGCGTGGCCCAGGGGCTGATCGTCAATGCCGGGCACGGCCTGCATTACCACAATGTCGAGGCGGTCGCGGCGATTCCAGGCATCAACGAGCTGAACATCGGTCATGCGCTGGTGGCCCATGCGTTGTTCGTCGGTTTCAAGGGCGCCGTGGCGGAAATGAAGGCCTTGATTCTGGCGGCTGCGGCCAAGGTCTGAATCAGCTCGGACGCGAAGCGTCCTGTGAGGCGTTCCCACGCGGAGCGTGGGAACGATCTTCGACCTCTTCACTCCCAACCTTGATCGTTCCCGCGCCCGGCAATTGATCGTTCCCGCGCTCGGCGACTGATCGTGATCGTTCCCACGCTCTGCGTGGGAATGCATCCAGTCGTGATCGTTCCCACGTTCTGCGTGGGAATGCATCCAGTGACGCTTCGCGTCACGCTCGCATTCAAAGCTGCGAAGGCTGCTCGGTCGGCTTGGTCTTGTCCACGCCCGGTATGTGCAACACGCCCTCGGCGACCTGGCTGCCTTCGAGCTGCGGCTGGGTCACCCAGGTCAGGATGTCGTAGTAGCGACGGATGTTGGCGACGAAATGCACCGGTTCGCCACCGCGGGCATAACCGTAGCGGGTCTTGCGGTACCACTGCTTCTGCGACAGGCGTGGCAGCATCTTCTTCACATCCAGCCACTTGTTCGGGTTCAGGCCCTCGTTTTCGGCGAGCTTGCGCGCATCGTCGAGGTGACCGCTGCCGACGTTGTAGGCGGCCAGGGCGAACCAGGTGCGATCCGGCTCCTCGATCTTCTCGTCGAGCTGATCCTTCATGTAGGCCAGATACTTGGCGCCGCCGATGATGCTCTGCCTGGCATCCAGGCGGTTGGACACGCCCATGGCCTGGGCGGTGTTCTGGGTCAGCATCATCAGACCGCGCACGCCGGTCTTGGAGGTGACATCCGGCTGCCACAGCGATTCCTGATAGCCGATGGCCGCCAGCAGGCGCCAGTCGACCTTTTCTTCCTTGGCCGCGGCCTGGAAATGCTTCTCGTACTTGGGCAGGCGCTGCTGCAGGTGCTGGGCGAAGGTGTAGGCACCGACATAACCGAGGACGTCGACGTGGCCGTAGTAGCGATCCTTCAGGCGCTGCAGGGTGCCGTTCTTCTGTACCTTGTCGAGGTAGGCGTTGACCTCGTTGAGCAGGCTGTTGTCGTCGCCGGGCGCCACGGCCCAGCGCTGGTTGCGGGCATCGCCCAGGTCGAAGGCGACCCGCACGTTGGGGAAGTAGACCTGGTTCATCGCCACTTCGTTGGAGTCCACCAGGGTCAGGTCGATCTGCCCCTCGTCAACCATGCGCAGGAGATCGACGACTTCGACGGCGTCGGACTCTTCGTATTCTATTGCGGGATTCTGCTTTTTCAGCTCGGCCAGTTGTTCGGCGTGAGTGCTGCCCTTCAGGACCGTGATGCGTTTGCCCACCAGGTCTGCGGGTGTGGTGGGGCGTGGCTGGCCGTTGCGGTAGATGACTTGCGGGGTGACTTCCAGGTAGGGATGGGAGAACCGCGCCTGCTGCTTGCGCTCGTCGCTGCCCACCAGGCCCGCCGCCGCGAGGACCGGACCGTTGGGTTTGCCCAACTGGCTGAACAGGTCGTCGAGGTTGTCCGCCGTTTCGATCTCGAGCTTGACCCCCAGGTCATCGGCAAAGCGCTTGACCAACTCGTACTCGAAGCCGGTTTCGCCGTTGCGATCCTGGAAATAGGTGGCCGGACTGTTGCGGGTGATCACGCGCAGCACACCGTCCTCCTTTACGCGCTCGAGCGTGCTGGGTTTCTCAACACAGGCGCCGAGCATCAGGAAGAGTCCGGTTGCGATGAGCCACTTGGCACAGCGCTGGCGGAAAGCAGTTTGGGAAAACATGTGCGCAGTATACGCAAAGGACCTCGGCCGCCATATCTCGACAGAAGGGTGCCGGTCTGCTAGCGAACCACGGACCGGGCTGCAGCCCTCTGGAATGGGACCCCACGAGGAGATAACAGAGCAAAAATAACCGTCCTGAATGCCTTTGATGCCTATTAATAATAAGCAGACGGCCCCGAATCGACACCCGGCCTGGGCGAGGATGCCGTTTCGGGTGCCGTCGCGGGCTGTTTAGGCTAGAATGCACGGCCTCAAAGCACACCCCCTTCCCGAGGCTGTCCCGAAGATGTTGATCCTGCGCGGTGCTCCTGCCCTTTCCGCCTTTCGCCACGGCAAACTTCTCGAGCAACTGAGCCAGAAAGTTCCGGCTGTCAGTGGCCTGTATGCCGAGTTCGCCCACTTCGCCGAAGTGACCGGCGACCTGACCGGCGACGAACAGCAAGTGCTGGCCCGTCTTCTGAAATACGGCCCGAGCGTGCCGGTTCAGGAGCCAAGCGGTCGTCTGTTCCTGGTGTTGCCGCGTTTCGGCACCATTTCGCCCTGGTCGAGCAAGGCCAGTGACATCGCCCGCAACTGCGGCCTGGGGAAAATCCAGCGTATCGAGCGCGGTATCGCGTTCTACGTGGCCGGCCAGTTCAGCGAGGCCGAGGCCGAGCTGATCGCCGCCAGCCTGCATGACCGCATGACCCAGATCGTTCTGGGCAGCCTGGAGCAGGCCGCCGGCCTGTTCAGCCACGCCGAGCCGAAGCCGCTGACCGCGGTCGATATCCTCGGTGGCGGTCGCGCCGCGCTGGAGAAGGCCAACGTCGAGCTGGGCCTGGCCCTGGCCGAAGACGAAATCGACTACCTGGTGAATGCCTTCACCGGCCTGGCGCGCAACCCGCATGACATCGAACTGATGATGTTCGCCCAGGCCAACTCCGAGCACTGCCGTCACAAGATCTTCAACGCCAGTTGGGACATCGACGGCGAGAGCCAGGAAAAAAGCCTGTTCGGCATGATCAAGAACACCTATCAGATGCACAACGAAGGTGTCCTGTCGGCCTACAAGGACAACGCCTCGGTGATCGTCGGCAACGTCGCCGGCCGCTTCTTCCCGGACCCTGAAACCCGCCAGTACGGCGCGGTGCAGGAGCCGGTGCACATCCTGATGAAGGTCGAGACCCACAACCACCCGACCGCGATCGCCCCGTTCCCCGGCGCATCCACCGGTTCCGGTGGCGAGATCCGCGACGAAGGCGCCACCGGTCGCGGCGCCAAGCCGAAGGCCGGTCTCACCGGTTTCACCGTGTCCAACCTGCAGATCCCGGGCTTCGAACAGCCTTGGGAGGTGCCGTACGGCAAGCCCGAGCGTATCGTCAACGCCCTGGACATCATGATCGAGGGCCCGCTGGGCGGCGCCGCGTTCAACAACGAGTTCGGTCGTCCGGCCCTGACCGGCTACTTCCGTACCTTCGAGCAGTCGATCAACACTCCGCACGGCGAAGAAGTGCGCGGCTACCACAAGCCGATCATGCTCGCCGGCGGCATGGGTAACATCCGTGCCGAACACGTGCAGAAGGGCGAAATCAGCGTGGGCGCCAAGCTGATCGTGCTCGGTGGCCCGGCGATGCTGATCGGCCTGGGGGGCGGTGCGGCCTCGTCGATGGCCACCGGCACCAGCTCGGCTGACCTGGACTTCGCTTCGGTACAGCGTGAAAACCCGGAAATGGAACGTCGTTGCCAGGAAGTGATCGACCGCTGCTGGCAACTGGGTGACAAGAACCCGATCAGCTTCATCCACGACGTGGGTGCGGGTGGTCTGTCCAACGCCTTCCCGGAACTGGTCAACGACGGCGACCGCGGTGGCCGTTTCGAACTGCGCAACGTGCCCAACGACGAGCCGGGCATGGCCCCGCACGAAATCTGGAGCAACGAATCCCAGGAGCGCTACGTGCTGGCGGTCGACGCGGCCGACTTCGAGCGCTTCAAGGCGATCTGCGAGCGCGAGCGCTGCCCGTTCGCCGTGGTCGGCGAAGCCACTGCCGAACCGCAACTGACCGTCACCGACAGTCACTTCGGCAACAGCCCGGTGGACATGCCGCTCGAAGTGCTGCTGGGCAAGCCGCCACGCATGCACCGTTCGGTCAAGCGCGAAGAGGAACTGGGCGATGATTTCGACCCGAGCAGCCTGGCGCTCGCCGACAGCATCGAACGCGTCCTGCATCACCCGGCCGTGGCCAGCAAGAGCTTCCTGATCACCATCGGCGACCGCACCATCACCGGCCTGGTGGCCCGCGATCAGATGGTCGGCCCATGGCAGGTTCCGGTCGCCGACGTGGCCGTCACCGCCACCAGCTTCGACGTCTACACCGGTGAAGCCATGGCGATGGGCGAGCGTACGCCGCTGGCCCTGCTGGATGCCCCGGCGTCCGGTCGCATGGCGATCGGCGAGACCCTGACCAACCTGGCCGCCTCGCGCATCGGCAAGATTTCCGACATCAAGCTGTCGGCCAACTGGATGTCCGCCGCCGGCCATCCGGGCGAAGACGCCCGCCTGTACGATACCGTGAAAGCAGTCGGCATGGAGCTGTGCCCCGAGCTGGGCATCACCATTCCGGTGGGCAAGGACTCCATGTCCATGGCCACCCGCTGGAAGGACGAAGGCGTCGACAAGAGCGTGACCTCGCCGCTGTCGCTGATCGTGACCGGTTTCGCACCCGTCACCGACATCCGCAAGACCCTGACGCCAGAGCTGCGCATGGACAAGGGCACCACCGACCTGATCCTGATCGACCTGGGGCGTGGGCAGAACCGCATGGGCGCGTCGATTCTCGCCCAGGTGCACGGCAAGCTTGGCAAGCAGGCGCCGGATGTCGATGACGCCGAAGACCTGAAGGCCTTCTTCGCGGTGATCCAGGGCCTCAACGCCGACGGTCACCTGCTGGCCTACCACGACCGTTCCGATGGCGGCCTGCTGGTCAGTGCCGTGGAAATGGCCTTCGCCGGTCATTGCGGCCTGAACCTGACCCTCGATGGCGTGGCGGAGTCCGCTGCGGACATCTCGGCCATCCTGTTCAACGAGGAACTGGGCGCGGTGATCCAGGTTCGCCAGGATGCCACCGCCGAAGTGCTGGCGCAGTTCAGCGCCGCCGGCCTGGGCGAGTGCGTTTCGGTGATCGGCCAGCCGTTGAACAACGGTGAGATCAGCATCAGTTTCAACGGCGAAACCGTGTTCACCGGCGAGCGCCGTCTGCTGCAACGCCAGTGGGCGGAAACCAGCTACCGCATCCAGCGCCTGCGCGACAACGCCCACTGCGCCGACCAGGAGTTCGACGTCCTGCTCGACGAAAGCAACCCGGGCCTGAGCTACAAGACCAGCTACGACGTGAACGAGGACGTGGCTGCGCCGTACATCAAGAAGGGCATCCGTCCCCAGGTGGCGGTACTGCGCGAGCAGGGCGTCAATGGCCAGGTGGAAATGGCCGCGGCGTTCGACCGTGCCGGTTTCAGTGCCATCGACGTGCACATGAGCGATATCCTCGCCGGTCGCGTCGACCTGAACGAGTTCAAGGGCCTGGTCGCCTGTGGCGGCTTCTCCTACGGTGACGTGCTGGGCGCCGGTGAAGGCTGGGCCAAGTCGGCGCTGTTCAACAGTCGTGCCCGCGATGCCTTCCAGGGCTTCTTCGAGCGTAGCGACAGCTTCGCCCTCGGCGTGTGCAACGGTTGCCAGATGATGTCCAACCTGCACGAACTGATTCCGGGCAGCGAGTTCTGGCCGCACTTCGTCCGCAACCGCTCCGAGCAGTTCGAGGCGCGGGTGGCGATGGTGCAGATCCAGGAGTCGAACTCGATCTTCCTGCAGGGCATGGCCGGTTCGCGGATGCCGATCGCGATCGCCCACGGCGAAGGTTATGCCGAGTTCGAAAGCGAGGAAGCGCTGCTGCAGGCCGACCTCTCCGGTTGCGTGGCCATGCGTTATGTCGACAACCACGGCAAGGTCACCGAGACCTACCCGGCCAACCCGAACGGCTCGCCGCGCGGGATCACCGGCCTGACCAGCCGTGACGGTCGCGTCATGATCATGATGCCTCACCCTGAGCGGGTGTTCCGTGCCGTGCAGAACTCCTGGCGTTCGGATGACTGGAGCGAAGATGCACCGTGGATGCGCATGTTCCGTAACGCGCGCGTCTGGGTGAACTGAGCCAGCGATGTACAAGCTCGCCTTCTTCGTTCCACCCAGCCATGTGGAGCAGGTCAAGCGTGCCGTATTCGCCGCCGGTGGCGGTCGAATCGGCACCTATGACCACTGCGCATGGCAGGTGCTGGGCCAGGGTCAGTTTCGTCCGATGGACGGCAGCCAGCCGTTCATCGGGCAGACCGGCGTGGTCGAGCGGGTGGACGAGTGGAAGGTCGAGCTGGTCGTCGACGATTCACTGATCGCGTCTGTGGTGTTGGCGCTCAAGCAGAGCCATCCCTACGAGACGCCGGCTTATGAAGTGTGGCGTCTGGCCGACTTCTGAGCATTGCCCCCAATGCTTCGCCGATCCCCGCGGCGTGTGCCCCCACCAGCAGATGCCAGGCACCCCCTGCCAATGGGCTGACGCCCTTGCAGCCGAGAGCGCTCAGTTGTGTCTCGGACAATTTCTCCACGTCCTCCAGTTGCACCCGCAGCCTCGTCTGGGCGACACAGTCCAGTGCCAGCACATTCTCCCTGCCGCCCAGCGCGTCCAGCCACTGTTGCAGTTGGCCGGGATTGATTGCGTTCGCATCGATCGCGACGGGGGCGGTGGCTGTCGGGATGTTCGCGGCGGTGTTCGGCAGAGCCAGCCGAATCTCGTCGGCGATGCTGTCGGCCAGCGGCCCGACCACCACCTGCAGGCTGCCAGCCTGACCGGGGCGGACCACCGCCAGGGCACCCAACTTCTTCAGTTCGTTGTCCAAGGCTTTGTCGCGGTCCCGTAGTTCCAGGCGCAGACGCGTGGTGCAGGCACCGACCGTCAGCAGGTTGTCGGCGCCACCCAGGGCGTGGATGTAGGCGCTGGCACGTTGGCTGCCGTCCAGAGTCTGGGTTTCGGTCGGACTGGCGATGATCTCGCGTCCCGGGGTTTTCAGGTCGAAACGTCGGATGCAGAAATCGAACACCGCGTAGTAGATCACGGCGTAGGCCAGCCCCAAGGGCAACACCAGCCAGCCATTGGTGGACTTGCCCCAGCCCAGGGCCATGTCGATGGCGCCGCCGGAAAAGGTGAAACCGAGGTGAATGTTCAGCAGGTTGGTGATCGCCATCGACAGCCCGGTCAGCAGGGCGTGCACGACATAGAGCAGCGGTGCGAGAAACATGAAGGCGAACTCGATGGGTTCGGTCACGCCAGTGAGAAACGAGGTCAGCGCCATCGACAGCAGGATTCCGCCCATCAGCTTGCGACGCTCGGGACGCGCATTGCGGTACATCGCCAGGCAGGCGGCGGGGAGGCCGAAGACCATCACCGGGAACATGCCGGTCATGAATTGCCCCGCCTTGGGATCGCCGGCGAAGTAGCGGGCCAGGTCACCGGTCACCACCCGGCCGGTATCCGGGTCGGTGAACGTGCCGAAGACGAACCACATCATGTTGTTGAGGATGTGGTGCAGGCCGGTGACGATCAGCAGGCGGTTGAACACGCCGAAGATGAATGCGCCAATGCTGCCGCTTTCGACCATCAGCAGACCCAGGCTGTTGATCGCGTGCTGGATCGGTGGCCAGATCAGGCCGAGCACCAGCCCCAGCCCGACCGCGGAAAAACCGGTGACGATCGGCACGAAGCGCCGGCCGCCGAAGAAGGCCAGGTACTCGGGCAGCCTGATGTCCTTGAAGCGGTTGTACAGCACGCCGCCCAGCAGGCCGCTGATGATCCCCGCGAGCATGCCCATGTTGATCTCGGCATCGATGACCTTCAGCGTGGCCACCAGCACCAGGTAGCCGATCACCCCCGCCAGCCCGGCGGTACCGTTGTTGTCGCGGGCAAAGCCGACGGCGATGCCGATGGCGAAGATCAGCGCCAGGTGGGTGAAGATGGCATTGCCGGCATCGTGGATGATCGCAATGTTCAGCAGGTCGGCGTCACCCAGGCGCAGCAGCAGGCCGGCGATCGGCAGGATGGCGATGGGCAGCATCAGGGCCCGACCGAGGCGTTGCAGGCCTTCGATGAAAAGCTGGTACATGGTGGCTCTCCTTATTGTTGTTATTCAGTCCAGTGGCCAGTGTTGGCGGCAGGCCTCGCGCACGCTCGCGGCACTGCCGAGCTGGAGCAGCGATGCGCTGATACGGCGGCATTCGGCGGCGTCGAGGTGGCGCACCCGCTCCTTGATCTCGCCGATCTGCGGCGGGCTCACCGACAGCTCGCTGACGCCCAGGCCGATCAGCACCGGCGTGGCCAGCGGGTCCGAGGCGAGGGCGCCGCAGACACCGACCCAGCGCTGGTGTAGAGCGGCCCCGGCGCAGGTGCTGGCGATCAGTTGCAGGATCGCCGGGTGCAGGGCGTCGACCCGCCCGGCCAGGCCGGCATGGTCGCGGTCCATGGCCAGGGTGTATTGCGACAGGTCGTTGGTGCCGATGGAGAGGAAGTCCGCGTGCTCGGCCAGTTGACCGGCCAGCAGTGCAGCGGACGGCACCTCGATCATGACGCCCAGTTCCGGGAGTTGGCTGGTCCCCAGTTCACCGGCCAGCCGCTCCAGGCAGCGGCGAATCTGCAGCAGTTCGTCGACCTCACTGACCATGGGCAGCAGGATCCGGCAGCGTTGCGCGGGGTTGACCTGCAACAGCGCCCGCAATTGCTGTTCCAGCAGTTGCGGGCGTGCCTGGGCGAGGCGGATGCCGCGCAGGCCGAGCACCGGATTGGCCTCCGCGGGCAGGGGCAGGTAGTCGAGCTGCTTGTCGCCGCCGACGTCGATGGTGCGGATGATCACCGGCTTGTCGCCCATGGCATCGACGACCGCCTGGTAGGCGTAGAGCTGTTCCCGTTCGTCGGGCGCGGTCCGGCGGTCGACGAAGAGAAATTCGGTGCGCAGCAGGCCGACGCCGTCGGCGCCACTCAGGTGAGCCTGCCGTGCCTCGGCGGCCGAGGCGACATTGGCCGCCACCTCGATCGTCAGGCCGTCGCGGGTTTGGGCCGGTGACAGGCCGCGCTCCTGCTGGCGCTGGCGGCGCAGTTGATGTTGCCAGCGGGCGATGGCGACGCCTTCGAGACGGGCCTGGTCGGGCGTCAGTTCGAGACGGCCATGGTCGGCGTCGAGCACCAACTGTTGTCCGGGAGCGATCTCCAACAGTGCCGGACCGAGGGCGACCAGGCAGGGCAGGCCCCGGGCCCGGGCGAGAATGGCGACATGCGAGGTGGCCCCACCTTCGGCCATGCACAGCCCGGCGACGTCCTGCTGGCTGATCAGCAGCAGGTCGGAAGGCGTCAGCTCCTGGGCGACGACGATCGCACCCTGTGGTAGTTCGTAGTGGCAGGCTTCGCCGAGCAGGGCGCGCAGCACGCGCTGGCGCAGGTCGCGCAAGTCATTGGTGCGTTCGGCGAGCAGCGGGTTGCCCAGCTCAAGCAGGACCTGGCACTGGCTGTCGATCGCCTGGCTCCAGGCATGGGTGGCCGCACTGCCGTGGGCGATGGCCTGGTGGGTGGTATCGAGCAGTGCCGGGTCTTCGAGCAGTGCGAGATGGGCGTTGAAGATCGCCTGTTCGGCATGATCGCCACGGCTCAGGGCCTGCTGCAGGGTCGCGCGGATCTCGCTGCGCACCTGTTCCAGTGCACCGTTGAGCGCTTGTCGTTGTTCCTGCGCGTCATGCTCGCCGGGATCGGGTGGCAACTGGATGCCCTGCAATCGCGCCAGCGGGCCGCTGACCAGGCCGGGTGCGGCGCACACGCCGTGCAGAACGCCGGCCTCGACGGGGCGGCTGGCGATTGGCGGGGGTGGCGCGGCGTGAGGGTGGTCTTCGGCCAGGGGCGTTTTCAGCACCTGCAACAGGGCCTGTATGGCTGCTTCGCGGTCCTTGCCCCGACAGCTGATTTCGACCTGGGCCAGTTCCTCGACACCCAGTCCCATGATACCGATCAGGCTGTCGAGGGAGGCCGAGCGATCCCCCAGGTGCAGGCGGGCGCTACAGTCGAAGCCTTGTGCGGTCTGGCGCAGCAGGGCGGCGGGTCGCGCATGCAGGCCGCCGCGATGGGCGACCCGGGCATGCCGCCGGACTTCGTCGCCGCTGCTTTCCGGGGTGGCTGCCGCGCGTGGTGTTTGGCGTGGAACGATCTGCAGCACGGGGTCGCCGACCTTGACCGATTCGAGTGTTCGCGCCCGCAGTTCGTAGTGTTCGCCATTGGTCAGCACCAGCGGGCTGACCAGGCTCCTGCTGTGGCGGGCCACCTGGTCCAGGTCGAACCGCAGCAGGGCCTGCCCGGCTTCGACCCGGGCGCCTTCCTCGACCAGCAGGGTAAAACCTTCGCCCTTCAGCGCGACGGTATCCAGGCCCAGGTGCAGCAGCAGTTCGGCGCCGTTGTCAGCGCGCAGGGTCAGAGCGTGCAGGGTCCGTGCGACCTGCACGATCACCCCGCCGCAGGGAGCATGGAGGCTGTCGTTGAGTGGGTCGATGGCGATACCGTTACCCAGGGCGCCACTGGCGAAGACCGCATCGTCGATGTCGAACAGTGGCGTTACGGGGCCGCTCAGCGGAGCGCCGAGGGTCAGCTCGTTATTGTTGTTATGCATGGCACGGTACTCGTCAGTGGGTACGGGTGACTTTGCTCAGGTGGCGCGGTTGGTCGGGGTCCATGCCCCGGGCCACGGCCAACTGGGCGGCCATCACGTAGAAACTCTGGATCGCCAGGATCGGGTCGAGAGCCGGGTGGCGGGCGCAGGCCAGGTCCAGGTCGCGCTCGGCGATATCGCTGGGGGCGGCGAGCAGCACCCGTGCGCCGCGCTGGCGCATGTCGGCGGCGAGCTTGAGCAAGCCGGCCTGCTCCGCGCCGCGTGGAGCGAAGACCAGCAGTGGATAACCGTCATCGATCAGCGCCATCGGTCCATGGCGGACCTCCGCGCTGCTGAAGGCTTCCGCCTGGATCGCCGAGGTTTCCTTGAATTTCAGCGCCGCCTCCTGGGCGATGGCGAAACCGGCACCGCGGCCGATCACCATCAATCGTTCGCTGCCGCGCAGCACCTCCAGGGCCGGACTCCAGTCCAGGGCTGCCGCCTGCTGCAGGCCTTCGGGCAGGGCCCGGCCGGCCTCCAGCAGAGCGGGTTCGTACTGCCAGTAGCCGAGCAGCCGGGCGCTGGCGCTGAGGGTGGCAATGAAGCTCTTGGTGGCGGCGACGCTCTGTTCCGGTCCGGCCAGCAGCGCGATGGTGTGTTCGCAGGCGGCCTGCAGCGGCGAGTCGGGGGCGTTGACCATGGCCACGCTCAAGGCCCCGCGTTCGCGCAGCAGGTGCAGGCTGTCGACCAGATCGGGGCTCTGCCCGGACTGGGAAAAGGCGAACACCGCCTGGCCGTCGACCTGCAAGGGCGAGTGCCGCAGGGTGACCACCGACATCGGCAGCGAGGCCACCGGCACGCCGGTCTGCTGCATGGTCAGGTAGGCGAAATAGCTGGCGGCATGGTCGGAGCTGCCGCGGGCGACGGTCATCGCCACCTGTGGTGGCTGCTCGCGCAGGCGCGCGCCGATGGCGATCAACTGTTCATCGAGTACCTGCAACTGGCGGTTGACCGCCTCGTGGGAGGACAGCGCCTCTTCAAGCATTCTGCAAGTCAATGGCTTCTCCTTCGACCATTACCGCGGTCAGTGTCAGTGAGCGATCCAGGCGCACGCAGTCGGCCCAACTGCCGGGCTGCAGGCGACCGCGTTCGGCGAGGCCGAGGTAGTCGGCGGGAAACTGCGAAAGTCTTTGCGAAGCTTCGGCAAGGGGCAGGCCGATCTTCACCAGGTTGCGCAGGGCCTGGTCCATGGTCAGGGTGCTGCCGGCCAGGGTGCCATCGGCCAGCCTCACTCCGCCCAGGCACTTGGTCACGATGTGGCTGCCGAGGCTGTACTCGCCGTCGGGCATGCCGGCGGCGGCGGTCGAATCGGTCACGCAATAGAGGCAGGGAATCGAGCGCAGGGCCACGCGCATCGCTCCCGGGTGCACGTGCAAGAGGTCAGGTATCAGTTCGGCGTAGCGCGCATGGGCCAGCGCGGCACCGACGATCCCCGGTTCCCGGTGGTGCAGCGGGCTCATGGCGTTGTACAGATGGGTGAAGCTGCTGGCTCCGGCGGCGAGAGCCGCCACCCCCTCTTCGTAGCTGCCCAGGGTATGGCCGATCTGCATGCGGATGCCGCGTTGGCTGAGGTTGCGGATCAGCGTTTCGTGGCCGGCGATTTCCGGGGCGATGGTGATCACCCGGATTGGGGCCAGGTGCAGGTACTTTTCGACTTCGGCGGCGATCGCCGTATGGGCGAAGTTCGGCTGGGCGCCGAGCTTGCCCGGATTGATGAACGGACCCTCGAGGTGCACGCCGAGGATGCGCGCTGTGCCGGGCTGGCGTCGTTCGCAGTGGGGGCCGAGTTGGGCGAGGATGGCGCTGATTTCTTCGGCCGGTGCGGTCATGGTCGTGGCGAGCAGGGCGGTGGTGCCGAAGCGCAGGTGGGTGCGGGCGATGGTGTCGAAGGCATCGCCGCCCTGCATGATGTCCTTGCCGCCGCCGCCGTGGACATGCAGGTCGATGAATCCCGGCAGCACATACGGCAGGTCGTTGTCGGCCGGATCGCAGGGTTCGCCGTCGATGCGCAGCACCCGGCCTTGCTGGTGGGTCAGGTGGCCGCGAATCCAGCCTTGGGGCGTGAGGATATTGTCTTCGGGCATGGCGGCTTTCCTGTGCGGGCTAGCGTCGCAATTCGGCGACGAAGTCGTAGTAGTCGTTGCGGCAGTAGGTGTCGGTCAATTCGATGGGGGTGTTGTCTTCGAGATAGCCGACTCGGGTCATCAGCAGCATTGCGGTGCCGGGCTCGATGCCGACCAGGGCGGCGAACTCCGGCGAGGCGTTGATCGCGCGGATGTGTTGCAGTGCCCGTACCACCGGCCGGCCAATCCGGTCCAGATACTCATAGAGCGAGTCGCCGATCTTCTCCGGCTCGGGCAGCAGCGCGGCGGGCAGGGTACTCATCTCGATCGCCATCACCGTGTCGTCGGCCTTGCGCAGGCGCTTGAGGCGCGCGACCTCGGCAGTGGGCGAGAGGGCCAGGCGGATCAGTTCGTCATGGCTGGGTAGGGTGATGTGGCGTTCCAGCCAGTGGGAGCCGGGCACGAATCCCTTGGAGCGGAGCATCTCGCTGAAGCTGGAGAGGCGTGACAGCGGCTGTTCCAGGCGCGGGGTGATGAAGGTTCCAGAGCCCTGATTGCGGCGGATCAGGCCTTGTTCGAGGAGGACTTCCAGGGCCTTGCGCGAGGTCACGCGGGAGATGCCGAGCAACTCGCTGAGGTTGCGTTCCGAGGGTAGCGCCTGTTCGGCTTTCCACTGGCCGGCATGAATGGCGGCTTCGAGGTTGCGTGCCAGTTGCAGGTACAGCGGCGTGGGTTGCGACTCGTCAGGGCGCAGGGCGAGTATCTTGTCCATGCAGGTTTCCGATGCGGTTATTGGCGTTCTTGTGCTCGGGAGTGGTATTGAAGCTAATACCACTTGAATACCATGTCAATGCCAGTGGTTTTCTCCGAACGTAACAAAAAGCCCGACATGGGGCATGTCGGGCTTTGCGGGGCTTGCGGGTGAAGGCCGGGCTCAGGGGCGGATTTCCACCAGGGTGCCGTCCTTGACCAGGTTCCATACTTCGCGCATGTCGACGTTGCGCATGCCGATGCAGCCGTCGGTCCAGTCGAGGGTGTGCAGCCACTGCTCCGGGTAGTCCTCGGAGTCCGGGGTGCCGTGGATCATGATCATGCTGCCGGGGTTGACGCCTTCGCGGCGGGCGCGGGCGGCGTCGCTGATGTTCGGGTAGGAGATGTGCATCGACAGGTTGAACTTGTCGCTGGTCTTGCGCCAGTCGATCCAGTAGAAGCCTTCCGGCGTGCGGCGGTCGCCCTCGATCAGCTTGGGGCCCTTGGGGTTGCGCCCCAGGGAGATCCGGTAGGTCTTCAGCGGCTTGCCGTCGTTGATCAGTTGCAACTGGTGGGCGGATTTGAGAACCAGGACTTTTTCGATGGTCCGGCCCTGCAGCGGATCGGCGGCGGTGGCCTGGGACAGCGTGGCGAACGACAGGCAGAAAACGGCTAACAACCAACGCATTGAAACGATATCCCTGGAAAGGTGGCAGAGCGGCTTATTGGGGTTCGGCCGCCTTCGGCATCATGGGCGGCACGGCTTCGCTGCGTACCGGAAATTCCCGGGTAGGGCGGTCGGCGAAGAAGCATTCTAAGGTACGCCCGACGGTCCTGAAAGCCAGCTCGGACCAGGGGATCTCATGCTCCTCGAACAGGCGCACCTCAAGGCTCTCCGGGCCGGCGGCGTAGTCCAGGTCGGCCAGTTCCGCGCGATAGAACACATGCACCTGGTTGATGTGCGGCACATCGATCAGAGTGTAGATGCTCAGGTTGTCGACCCGGGCGCAGGCTTCCTCGAGGGTTTCCCGACGCGCGGCCTGTTCCACGGTCTCACCGTTCTCCATGAAGCCCGCCGGCAGGGTCCAGTAGCCCAGGCGCGGCTCGATGGCGCGTCGGCACAGCAGCACCTGGCTGCCCCAGACCGGCAGGCAGCCGGCGACGATGTTGGGGTTCTGGTAATGAATGGTCTGGCAGTGGTCGCAGACAAAGCGCAGGCGCGTGTCGCCTTCGGGGATGCGTTGACTGACCGGTTTGCCGCACTGGCTGCAGAACTTCATGGGCTATTCTCTGGAGGATCCGCCTATTTTCGCGTGCGCTGTTGTCTGTCGGCAAGTTGCGCGTTCGCGCAACCGTCGAGGGGTTGGGTGCTCCCACGGTTTGGTGCATGATGCAGGGTAAGTCAGACATCGAGATCAGCCATGCAGGATGAGCTACTTCGACGTGTAAGAGAGCATACTCCCCGGCCTCTGGAGACGGACCGACGTTTTCCGGAGGCAGCGGTATTGGTGCCGATCACGCGCAACGAAGAGCCGGAACTGGTACTGACGTTGCGTGCCAGTGGCCTTTCGACTCATGGTGGCGAGGTGGCTTTTCCAGGTGGGCGGCGCGATCCGGAGGACCCGGACCTGGCCTTCACCGCCTTGCGCGAAGCCGAGGAGGAAATCGGCCTGGCGCCGGGTCTGGTGGAAATCATCGGTCCGCTCAGTCCACTGATCTCCCTGCATGGGATCAAGGTCACGCCCTACGTCGGCGTGGTCCCGGACTTCGTCGAGTACCGTGCCAACGACGCGGAAATCGCTGCGGTGTTCAATGTGCCGCTGGAATTCTTCCGCCAGGACCCGCGCGAACATACGCACCGGATCGACTACCAGGGCCGTAGTTGGTACGTGCCCAGCTACCGTTATGGCGAATTCAAGATCTGGGGGCTGACGGCGATCATGATCGTCGAGTTGATCAATCTGCTGTATGACGCCAAGATCAGCCTGCATAAACCGCCGGAGCGGTTCATCAATATCTGAATCCAAGCCATCGTCAGTATGGCGCCGTACCCCGAGCCGTGAGGACTACCGCATGAAATACCGCCTGGGCGACTTTCGCGTCGAAGCCCACCCGCAGAGCTGGGTGGCACCCAACGCCGTACTGGTTGGCAAGGTCAAGCTGGAAGAGGGCGCCAGCGTCTGGTTCAACGCCGTGCTGCGCGGTGACAACGAGCTGATCCTGATCGGTCGCAACAGCAACGTCCAGGACGGCACGGTGATGCATACCGACATGGGTTACCCGCTGACCATCGGCACTGGCGTGACCATCGGCCACAACGCCATGCTGCACGGCTGCACCGTTGGCGATTACAGCCTGATCGGTATCAACGCGGTCATTCTCAATGGCGCGAAGATCGGCAGGAACTGCATCATCGGCGCCAACGCGCTGATCGGCGAAAACAAGGAAATTCCCGACGGTTCGCTGGTGATGGGCTCACCTGGAAAGGTGGTGCGCGAACTGACCGAGCAGCAGAAGAAGCTGCTCGAAGCCAGCGCGGCCCACTATGTGCACAACTCGCAGCGCTACGCCCGCGACTTGCGGGAAGACGAGGCATGAGCACGGCTGAACGCCCGGTGGCCTCGCCCTGCGTGAGCATCTGCGCGCTGGACGAACAGGATATCTGTACCGGTTGCCAGCGCACGGCCGGGGAAATCGGCCGCTGGGGACGTATGGACAACGCCGAGCGGCGCGAGGTGCTCGCCCGCTGCCATGAACGGGCCAAGGTGGCCGGCCTGTTGTGGACGGTGGCCAGTCCGGTGGCGTCCTGAGTGGTCCTTTGTGGGCCGATCCCCGGTTGTGGGTTGCCATGCGGGCCGCTTCACGGATGAACCGGGGCGCAGGACCAGCGGCTCCCACGGCTCCGCGACGTTTGCCCTGGTTCATGGGCCCTGGAATCTGCAATCCATCGTTGGGGGTATCCCGGCTGAAGAAGGGGAGGGCGCTGCCTCGTGGCAGGGGGGGGG
>NZ_AQOH01000204.1 GCF_000364705.1 Pseudomonas fuscovaginae SE-1
TCCAACACAGCTATCGCCAGCAAGCCGGCTCCTGCAGTACCCTGTGTGGCTATCTCGACAAGCAGCCCTGCCGCCCATGCTCTTTCTCATCGCCTACATCGCCAGCGTCGTGCTGATCAATTTCGCCTTTTCCAGCGCGCCGCACCTGGACATCATCTGGTCGGCCTGGGGCGGGTTGGTGTTCGTGCTGCGGGACATGGTGCAGACCCGCTTCGGCCATGGCGCCATCGTCGCCATGCTGGCGGCGCTGCTGCTGTCCTACGTCACTTCCGATCCGGCCATTGCCCTGGCCAGCGCCACGGCCTTCGCCGTATCCGAATGCATCGACTGGCTGGTGTTCACCATCACCCGACGCCCCCTGCATGACCGCCTGTGGATCAGTTCGGCGCTGAGCATCCCGCTGGACACCTTCATCTTCTTCGGCCTGATCGGTGCACTGACCCCCGGGGTGATCCTCACTGCGCTGGGTTCCAAGTTCGCCGGGGTCACCGTGGTTTGGCTGGCCATGGCCTGGCGCCAGCGCAAGGCCGTTCATCAGGATGCCCTGAAGGGATAGCCCGGATGGGGCGCCTGCCATACAGGCGAACCGCCGCAGTTCATGTAAAATGCCCGCCTTTCTTCCCAGCAGGTGCCCGTTGACCGGGCGCCTTCGATGATCCGTTGCCTCGAGGACCTGAAATGACCCGTATCGGAACTCCACTGTCGCCGACCGCGACTCGCGTATTGCTCTGTGGCTGTGGTGAACTGGGCAAGGAAGTGGTGATCGAACTGCAACGCCTGGGAGCCGAGGTGATTGCCGTCGACCGCTACGCGAACGCGCCGGCGATGCAGGTCGCCCACCGCAGCCACGTGATCAACATGCTCGACGGCGCCGCCCTGCGCGCGGTGATCGAAGCCGAGAAGCCCCACTTCATCGTGCCGGAAATCGAGGCCATCGCCACCGCCACCCTGGTGGAGCTGGAAACCGAAGGTTTCACCGTGGTGCCGACCGCTCGCGCCGCGCAACTGACCATGAATCGTGAGGGTATTCGCCGCCTGGCTGCCGAAGAGCTGAAGCTGCCGACCTCGCCGTATCACTTCGCGGACACCTTCGAAGACTACAGCAAGGCGGTCCAGGACCTCGGTTTCCCTTGCGTGGTCAAGCCGGTGATGAGTTCCTCGGGCAAGGGCCAGAGCCTGCTGCGCAGCGTCGATGACGTGCAGAAGGCCTGGGACTATGCCCAGGAAGGCGGGCGTGCCGGCAAGGGTCGTGTGATCGTCGAAGGCTTCATCGATTTCGATTACGAAATCACCCTGCTGACCGTGCGCCATGTCGGCGGCACCACTTTCTGCGCGCCGGTCGGTCATCGCCAGGAGAAGGGGGACTACCAGGAGTCCTGGCAGCCTCAGGCCATGAGTCCGGTGGCGCTGGCCGAATCGGAACGGGTTGCCAAGGCGGTTACCGAGGCCCTGGGTGGACGTGGCATGTTCGGCGTCGAGCTGTTCATCAAGGGCGACCAGGTGTGGTTCAGCGAAGTGTCGCCGCGTCCGCATGACACCGGCATGGTCACCATGATCTCCCAGGACCTGTCGCAGTTCGCCCTGCATGCGCGGGCCATCCTCGGTCTGCCGATCCCGCTGATCCGTCAGTTCGGCCCGTCGGCCTCGGCGGTGATCCTGGTGGAAGGCAAGTCGACCCAGACCGCGTTCGCCAACCTCGGCGCGGCCCTGAGCGAACCGGACACCGCCTTGCGCCTGTTCGGCAAGCCGGAAGTCAACGGCCAGCGTCGCATGGGCGTGGCCCTGGCACGTGACGAGTCGATCGAAGCGGCGCGGGCCAAGGCGACCCGCGCGTCCCAGGCGGTCGTTGTAGAGCTGTAAACCGCGGTTGCCCCATCCGCGGGCGAGCCCGCTCCCACAATAAGCGAGTCCGATTCGGAGTTCCTTGTGGGAGCCGGCTTGCTGGCGATCCGCCGCAGGCGGCCATCACGTCTCTATCAGCGGATCTTGTCCAAATCGCTGTAACGCGTTTCCTTCAGGCACAGAACGGCAATCAGGCTCAACGCCGCCGCCGCCGACACATACCCGCCAACCCAGCTCAAGCCCCCCATCGTCACCAGTTTCTGGGCAAAGAACGGCGCCGCCGAGGCACCGACGATACCGCCCAGGTTATAGGCTGCCGAAGCGCCGGTATAACGCACATGGGTGGGGAACAGCTCTGGCAGCAGCGCACCCATCGGGGCGAACGTCACCCCCATCAGGAACAGTTCCAGGCTCAGGAACAGCGCCACGCCCCAGGTCGAGCCATGGCCGAGCAACGGCTCCATGGTGAACCCGGAAAGCAGCGCCAGCAGCGCGCCGACGATCAGCACCGGCTTGCGTCCCAGGCGATCGCTGGCCCAGGCCGCCAATGGCGTGGCCGCCGCCATGAACAGCACGGCAAAGCACAGCAGACCGAGGAAGGTTTCGCGGCTGTAGCCCAGGTTGGCGACGCCGTAGCTCAGGGAGAACACTGCCGAGATGTAGAACAGCGCATAACACACCACCATGGCCACCGAGCCCAGCAGCACCGGTACCCAGTAGCGGCTGAACAGCTCGACCAGCGGCATTTTCACCCGCTCATGGCGCGCCACGGCATTGGCGAAGATCGGCGTTTCCTCGAGCTTGAGGCGCACATAGAGGCCGACGATGACCAGTACAGCGCTGATCAGGAACGGAATTCGCCAGCCCCACGAGCGGAACTGCTCGTCGCTGAGGCTCATGGCGAGAATCAGGAACAGGCCGTTGGCCGCGAGAAAGCCGATCGAAGGGCCCAGTTGCGGGAACATGCCGAACCAGGCGCGCTTGCCCTCGGGGGCGTTTTCGGTCGCCAGCAGCGCGGCGCCGCCCCATTCACCGCCCAGACCCAGGCCCTGGCCGAAGCGCAGCAGGCAGAGCAGCAATGGGGCCCAGGCACCAATGCTGGCGTAACCGGGCAATACGCCGATCAGCGTGGTGCACACGCCCATCAGCAGCAGCGAGGCGACCAGGGTCGACTTGCGGCCGATCCGGTCACCGAAGTGTCCGAACAGGATCGAGCCCAGTGGGCGTGCGAGAAAGGCGATACCGAAAGTCAGGAATGCCGACAGCATCTGCGCGGTGCTGTCGGTCTGGGGGAAGAACACCGGGCCGATCACCAGCGCGGCAGCGGTGGCGTAGACATAGAAGTCGTAGAACTCGATGGCGGTGCCGATGAAGCTGGCAGTCGCGACCCGGGCGGTGGAGTTCAGCGGTGTGGTCGATCTGGCGTCATCGAAGGGGGTGCTGGAAGTCATTGCGCGATTCCCTGAAAGTCTTGCTCGTACGAATTATTAGAAGTGAACACCCAGGGATAAGGGTTTTTCCCGGGCCGGTCGGGGTTCTGTCCGGCGCGGGGATCTACAGTGTGCGGGGCCGGAGGGCGGGTTGCGGGTGGGCAGGCGGTCCGGTGAGGCTGGGTAAGCCGGCTTGATTATAGGAAGCAGGCTACGCATCGAACAAGAGCGCCGCTCAGGCTTCCGGCCCGCAGCGGCTTGTCATGCACAAAATGGATGGGGACCCGGAGCTCCCTGGGAGCAGGGCTTGTCGGAACGCCGCACCGCCGCGAAGCTTTCGCCGGCCTCGAAGGCCCTTTCGCAGGTCAGCCTTGCTCCTACGGCGGAGGGGGAGTGGGCGCGCTGCTGGTGTGCCAGGCCAGTACCTGGCTGACCCGGTTGTCCTCGGTCTCGAGGATCTCCAGGCGATAACGGCCGATTTTCAGGCAGACCGCGCTTTCCGGAATGGTTTCCAGGGCCTCGGTGACCAGGCCGTTGAGGGTCTTGGGGCCGTCGCAGGGCAGGTGCCAGCCCAGGCTCTTGTTCAGCTCGCGGATCGAGGCGGCCCCTTCGATCACCAGGCGACCGTCGGCCTGGGGGTGGATGTGCGGGTTGTCGAGGCTGTGTTCGCTTTCGAATTCGCCGACGATCTCTTCGAGAATGTCTTCCAGGGTGACGATGCCCAGCACTTCACCGTACTCGTCCACGACCAGGCCCAGGCGTCGTTGCTGCTTGTGGAAGTTCAGCAACTGCAATTGCAGCGGTGTGCTTTCCGGGACGAAATAGGGTTCGTGGCAGGCGCTCAGCAGGGCGGGCAGGGTCAGGCTGGCATCGGGCAGCAGGTGGCGCACCTGGCGGGTATTGAGTACCGCCTCGACCTGGTTGATATCGCTGTGGAACACCGGCAGGCGGGTGCGCTTACTGTTGCGCAGTTGCTCGATGATGTCTTCGATCGGGTCGTCCAGGTTGATGCCGTCGACTTCGCTGCGCGGCACGAGGATGTCATTGACGGTGATGTTGTCCAGTGCATGAATGCCGGACAGCAACTGCGGTCGGGTCGAGTGTTCCTTGCCGGACTCGTCGAGGTCGACCGGCGGGACATCCTCGTCGCTCTGCCTGACCGCGCCGGCCTTGCTGATGAACGGGCGCAGCAGCAGGCGGGCCGTGCCATTGAGCAGCCAGGCGGCGGGGTAGAGGATCTTCAGCGGGATGCCGAGCAGGGCATTGCCGACCGCGAGCATGGCTTCGGGATAGCGGGCGGCGAGCAGGCGCGGCAGGTAGTCGGCCAGCACCAGCAGGGCGACGGCACTGCCCAGGCAGGCCAGCCAGGGACCGTGGTTGCCCCAGAGCAGCAGCGAGAGCAGGGTGGCGATGATCACCACGACGATGCGGCACAGGGTGTTGCAGAGGATCAGGCTTTCACGCGGGAAGCTCAGGCGGGCGGCCGGCTTGTCGCCGAAGCGGGAGGTCGGGCGCCGGGCTGTGAGCAGGTGCTGGGCGACCTCGATGGCGGTGAACAGCGCTGACCAGAGGATCAGCAGGGCCAATACGGCGAGCATCGGCCCGGCGGGCAGGTTGTCCATGTTCTCGGCCCGTCAGATATGCAGGATGTATTCGCGGACCAGCTTGCTGCCGAAATAGGCCAGCATCAGCAGGCAGAAACCGGCCAGGGTCCAGCGGATCGCCTTGTGCCCGCGCCAGCCGAGGCGGTTGCGCCCCCACAACAGTACACTGAACACCACCCAGGCCAGGCAGGCCAGCAGGGTCTTGTGCACCAGGTGCTGGGCGAACAGATTCTCGACGAACAGCCAGCCGGAGATCAGCGACAGCGACAGCAGGGTCCAGCCGGCCCAGAGGAAACCGAACAGCAGGCTTTCCATGGTCTGCAGTGGCGGGAAATTGCGGATCAGCCCGGAGGGATGCTTGTTCTTCAACTGGTGATCCTGCAACAGCAGCAGCAGCGACTGGAACACCGCGATGGTGAACATGCCGTAGGCGAGGATCGAAAGCAGGATGTGCGCGAGGATGCCCGGCTCCTCGTCGATGATCTGCACCGTACCCGAGGGCGCGAACTGCGCGAGCAATACGGTCAGCAGCCCCAGCGGAAACAGCAGGAGCAGCAGGTTCTCCACGGGAATCCGCAGGCAGGCGACCAGGGTCAGGGCAATCACCGCGACGGCGATCAGGCTGGCGGCGTTGAAGAAGTCCAGGCCCAGGCCGACCGGAGTCGCCAGGTGGGCGCACAGGGCGATGGCGTGGGCCAGTACGGCGAAGGTGCCGAGCCCGACCAGCAGGCGCTTGTCGGCCTTGGCGCGCTGGCGCAGGCGCGCGCCTTGATAGAGGGCCGCGGCGGCATACAGGCAGGCTGCGGCGATGCTGGTCAGAAAGCTGGGTGACAGAGGAGGCATAAGTCCTGTGAAGCAAGCCCGAAAGGCGCTGAGTTTGGCATACAACCGCCAGTCCACGAAAGACCGTGGCGCTAGTGCCGCGCACGCAGTCTCGTTATAATTCGCGATCTGCCCATGCTGCAGGCTCGCCAGGCGGGTTTTTCCGTTCGCCGGCGGCCCATTACCTCAGTGGCTTCAAAGGATCGCGCATGTTTGAAAACCTGACCGACCGTCTCTCGCAGACGCTGCGCCATGTCACCGGCAAGGCCAAGCTGACCGAGGACAATATCAAAGACACCCTGCGTGAAGTGCGCATGGCGTTGCTCGAGGCCGACGTCGCCCTGCCGGTGGTGAAGGACTTCGTCAATTCGGTCAAGGAGCGCGCGGTCGGTACCGAAGTCTCGCGCAGCCTGACACCGGGCCAGGCGTTCGTGAAGATCGTCCAGGCCGAACTCGAAAGCCTGATGGGCGCGGCCAACGAGGACCTGAATCTCGCGGCCGTGCCGCCTGCGGTCATTCTGATGGCCGGTTTGCAGGGGGCCGGCAAGACCACCACCGCCGGCAAGCTGGCGCGCTTCCTCAAGGAGCGCAAGAAGAAAAGCGTGATGGTGGTCTCGGCGGACGTCTACCGCCCGGCCGCGATCAAGCAGTTGGAAACCTTGGCCAACGATATCGGCGTGACCTTCTTCCCGTCCGATATCAGTCAGAAGCCGGTGACCATCGCCGAGGCTGCCATCAAGGAAGCACGGCTGAAGTTCATCGACGTGGTGATCGTCGATACCGCCGGTCGTCTGCACGTCGACGCCGAGATGATGGTCGAGATCCAGCAACTGCACGCGGCGATCAAACCGGTGGAGACGCTGTTCGTGGTCGACGCCATGACCGGTCAGGACGCGGCCAATACCGCCAAGGCCTTCGGTGACGCACTGCCGCTGACCGGCGTGGTGCTGACCAAGGTCGACGGCGATGCCCGTGGCGGTGCCGCGCTGTCGGTGCGTGCCATTACTGGCAAGCCGATCAAGTTCATCGGTATGGGCGAGAAGAGCGAAGCGCTCGATCCCTTCCATCCGGACCGGATCGCCTCGCGGATCCTCGGCATGGGCGACGTGCTCAGTCTGATCGAGCAGGCCGAGCAGACCCTCGACAAGGAAAAGGCCGACAAGCTGGCCAAGAAACTGAAGAAGGGCAAGGGCTTCGACCTCGAGGACTTCCGCGATCAGTTGCAACAGATGAAGAACATGGGCGGTCTCGGCGGCCTGATGGACAAGCTGCCGAACATCGGTGGCGTGAACCTGTCGCAGATGGGCAACGCCCAGAATGCGGCGGAGAAGCAATTCAAGCAGATGGAAGCCATCATCAACTCCATGACTCCGGCCGAGCGCCGCGACCCCGAGCTCATCAGCGGTTCGCGCAAGCGCCGGATCGCTTTGGGCTCCGGCACCCAGGTGCAGGACATCGGGCGCTTGATCAAGCAGCACAAGCAGATGCAGAAGATGATGAAGAAATTCACCGCCAAGGGCGGCATGGCCAAGATGATGCGCGGTCTTGGTGGCATGATGCCGGGTGGCGGCATGCCGAAAATGTAAGGAATCCGCGCCGGCCGTCGTGTCGGCGTTGCCCCGCAGGGATGCGGGGAACTCCAGCAAACCCGCGGTGGCGGGGGCTGGTCCGCCGTTCATCGCAACGGCTTCATGGCAGATCTCTATCGTACGGCGCTGGACGCCGGAAAAAGGCATTGGCAAAAGTCCGGATATTCCTTAGAATATGCGGCCTTTCGGGCACCCATGCCCGCTGTGCATTTAGATTTGCAGCACCGACTACAGGAACGATGTTCACATGCTAACAATCCGTCTTGCCCTTGGCGGCTCCAAAAAGCGCCCGTTTTACCACCTGACCGTAACCGACAGCCGCAACGCGCGTGACGGTTCGCACAAAGAACAAGTGGGTTTCTTCAACCCGATTGCTCGTGGTCAGGAAGTTCGTCTGTCCGTGAACCAAGAGCGCGTCAACTACTGGTTGAGCGTGGGTGCACAACCTTCTGAGCGCGTTGCTCAGTTGCTGAAGGAAAACGCCAAGGCTGCGGCCTGAGCGATATGAACGCGACGCCTGTTTCTACCGATGATCTGATCGTTATCGGCAAGATCTATTCTGTTCATGGCGTTCGCGGCGAAGTAAAGGTCTATTCCTTTACGGATCCGATCAAGAACCTGTTGAACTACAAGACCTGGACGCTCAAGCGCGAAGGTAGTGTGAAACAGGTTGAGCTGGTCAGTGGACGCGGGAACGAAAAGTTCCTGGTCGCGAAGCTCAAGGGTCTCGATGATCGTGAAGAAGCTCGTCTTCTGGCCGGTTATGAGATCTGCGTGCCAAGCAGCCTGTTCCCTGAGCTGACCGACGGCGAGTACTACTGGTACCAGTTGGAAGGTCTGAAGGTCATCGACACTCTCGGGCAATTGTTTGGGAAAATCGATCACCTGCTCGAAACCGGCTCGAATGATGTCATGGTGGTCAAGCCTTGTCCGGGCAGCCTGGATGATCGCGAACGCCTGTTGCCGTATACCGAGCAATGCGTGTTGGCAGTCGACCTGGTGGCTGGCGAGATGAAGGTGGATTGGGACGCGGACTTCTAAGCAATGGCGAGCCTGCGCGTAGAAGTGATCACGCTGTTTCCCGAGATGTTTTCCGCCATCAGCGACTACGGCATCACCAGTCGTGCGGTGAAACAGGGGTTGTTGCAACTGACCTGTTGGAACCCGCGGGACTACACGACGGATCGACATCACACTGTGGACGATCGCCCGTTTGGCGGTGGTCCGGGCATGGTGATGAAGATCAAGCCCCTCGAGGACGCCCTGGTCGAGGCCAAGGCAGCAGCGGGGGAGGCGGCGAAGGTGATCTACCTGTCGCCCCAGGGTCGGCAACTGAATCAGTTGGCGGTTCGCGACCTGGCGAAAGAGGATGCCTTGATCCTCATTGCTGGTCGTTATGAAGGCATCGACGAGCGTTTCATAGAGGCGCATGTCGATGAAGAGTGGTCGATTGGGGACTATGTCCTGTCCGGTGGTGAACTGCCGGCGATGGTCCTGATAGATGCGGTTACACGGCTGCTGCCCGGAGCTTTAGGGCATGCGGACTCCGCGGAGGAGGATTCCTTCACGGATGGTTTGCTGGATTGCCCGCACTACACCCGTCCGGAGGTGTATGCGGATCAGCGTGTTCCCGACGTGTTGCTCAGTGGCAACCACGCACATATCCGGCGTTGGCGTCTGAAGCAGTCCCTTGGCAGGACCTCGGAACGACGCGCCGATCTTCTGGAAAGACGCTCGCTTTCTGGAGAAGAGAAGAAGCTGCTCGAGGAATATATCCGCGAGCGGGACGATAGTTAACAACGTATCGATGGTAGATCCGACGATTTACCTTAGGAGCACAGCATGACCAACAAAATCATTCTGCAACTCGAAGCCGAGCAGATGACCAAAGAGATCCCAGCCTTTGCCCCGGGCGACACCATTGTCGTTCAGGTGAAAGTGAAGGAAGGCGATCGTTCGCGTCTGCAGGCCTTTGAAGGCGTGGTAATTGCCAAGCGTAACCGCGGTGTGAACAGCGCGTTCACCGTACGTAAAATCTCCAACGGTGTTGGCGTAGAGCGTACTTTCCAGACCTACAGCCCGCAAATCGACAGCATGGCTGTCAAGCGTCGCGGTGACGTACGTAAAGCCAAGCTGTACTACCTGCGCGACCTGTCGGGTAAAGCCGCTCGCATCAAGGAAAAACTGGCCTGAGTCCAGCTTCCGATGCAGAAAAAAGCAGCCTACGGGCTGCTTTTTTGTTGCCTGGATTTTTATCCTTGGGCACTCTGACTCCGTTTGCCGTGTCACGCTTTTCGAGTCTTTATGCCAGCCATCGATCATCCCCTCATCGACCAGTTTCTCGACGCCCTGTGGCTGGAAAAAGGCCTCTCGGACAATACTCGCGATGCCTATCGAAGCGACCTGACGCTTTTCAATGGCTGGCTGCAGGAAAAGGGCCTGGAACTGGTCAGCGCCGGGCGCGAGCTGATTCTCGATCACCTGTCCTGGCGTGTGGAGCAAGCCTACAAACCTCGTTCCACGGCGCGTTTTCTCTCCGGCGCACGTGGCTTCTATCGCTATCTGCTGCGAGAAAAGCTGATCGCCGTCGACCCCACCCTCCAGGTCGAGATGCCGCAATTGGGCAGGCCATTGCCCAAGTCCCTGTCGGAAGCCGACGTCGAAGCGCTACTCAAGGCGCCGGACCTGAGCGAGGCCATCGGCCAGCGCGACCGTGCCATGCTCGAAGTGCTGTATGCCTGTGGGCTGCGGGTGACCGAGCTGGTCAGCCTGACCCTGGAGCAGGTCAACCTGCGCCAGGGCGTGCTGCGGGTAATGGGCAAGGGCAGCAAGGAACGGCTGGTGCCGATGGGCGAGGAGGCAATCGTCTGGGTCGAACGCTACCTGCGCGATGCCCGTGGCGAACTGCTTGGCGGGCGACCCAGCGACGTGCTGTTTCCCAGTCAGCGCGGCGAGCAGATGACCCGCCAGACCTTCTGGCATCGGATCAAGCACCAGGCCCGGGTCGCCGGGATCGGCAAAGCGCTGTCGCCGCATACCCTGCGCCATGCCTTTGCCACCCACCTGCTCAACCATGGGGCGGATCTGCGTGTGGTGCAGATGCTGCTCGGCCACAGCGACCTGTCGACTACCCAGATCTATACCCATGTCGCCCGTGCCCGCCTGCGGGACATGCATGCCAGGCATCACCCGCGCGGTTGATCCATACGGGCTTCGGCCCGGCCGGGCTTATGTGTTAGGCTCTATCGGTTTGCGATGCGGGCGCTTGCAGTCGCTCCGTTTCAGAATGGACAGACCAGCCTGGCCCCGTGCCCGCCATCAGGAGTTTCCATGCGCTTGATCCAGATTTTCGCCGCCGCCGCCCTGGCGCTGGCCAGTACCTTCGCCCTGGCCGACGACGCTGCCGAACAGGCGATCCGCAAGAGCCTCGACAGCCTCCAGTTGGAGACGCCGGTCGAGAGCATCACCGCCAGTCCTTTGAGCGGCCTGTATGAAGTGAAGCTCAAGGGCAGCCGCGTGTTGTACGCCAGTGCCGACGGCCAGTTCGTCATGCAGGGCTACCTGTTCCAGCTCAAGGATGGCAAGCCGGTCAACCTGACCGAGAAGACCGAGCGCCTGGGTATCTCGAAGCTGATCAACGGTATTCCGGTGGCTGAAACCGTGGTCTATCCGGCCGTCGGTGAGACCAAGTCGCACATCACGGTGTTCACCGACACCACCTGCCCTTATTGCCACAAGCTGCACGCCGAAGTGCCAGCCCTGAACAAGATGGGCATCGAGGTCCGCTACGTGGCGTTCCCGCGTCAGGGCCTGGGCTCGCCGGGTGACCAGCAGTTGCAGGCGGTCTGGTGTTCGGCCGACAAGCGGGCGGCCATGGACAAGATGGTCGAAGGCGAGGAAATCAAGGCCGCCAAGTGCGCCAACCCGGTTTCCCGGCAGTTCGCCCTGGGTCAGTCGATCGGTGTCAACGGGACACCGGCCATCGTTTTGGCCGACGGTCAGGTCATTCCAGGCTACCAGCCGGCCGCACAAGTCGCCAAACTGGCACTGGCAGCCAAGTAATTCAGCTTCGGCGCACTTCGTCTTCAGGTGAGCCCGAGCACGGCCACGGGCATCTGGCCCGTCGCTCTTAAACAGCAGGCCGCTGGTGGATCAGCGGCTGTTTTTCACGGCCGACCTCGTGTCGGCCGTTTCATGGGGAGTCAAGAGTGAAACCGGTCAAAGTAGGCATCTGTGGGTTAGGTACCGTCGGTGGCGGCACCTTCAACGTACTTCAGCGTAACGCCGAGGAAATTGCTCGTCGTGCCGGGCGTGGGATCGAAGTGGCACAAATTGCCATTCGCACGCCAAAGCCTCAGTTCCAAACGACCGGTATTGCGATTACCAACGATGTCTTCGAAGTGGCCACGAACCCTGAGATCGACGTCGTCGTAGAGCTGATGGGCGGCTATACCGTTGCCCGTGAGCTGGTACTCAAAGCGATCGAGAACGGCAAGCACGTGGTCACCGCGAACAAGGCGCTGATCGCCGTGCACGGTAACGAAATTTTCGCCAAGGCCCGTGAGATGGGCGTCATCGTGGCCTTCGAGGCCGCGGTGGCAGGCGGCATCCCGGTGATCAAGGCGATTCGCGAGGGCCTGTCGGCCAACCGTATCAACTGGGTGGCCGGGATCATCAACGGCACCGGCAACTTCATCCTCACCGAAATGCGCGAGAAAGGGCGCACTTTCGAGGACGTGCTGGCCGAGGCCCAGGCCCTGGGTTACGCCGAGGCCGATCCGACCTTCGACGTCGAGGGCATCGATGCCGCACATAAGCTGACCATCCTGGCTTCCATCGCCTTCGGGATTCCGCTGCAGTTCGACAAGGCCTACACCGAGGGCATCACCAGGCTGACCACCGCCGACGTGAACTACGCCGAGGCCCTGGGCTATCGCATCAAGCACCTGGGCGTGGCACGCAGCACCGCTGCCGGCATCGAGCTGCGGGTACACCCGACGCTGATCCCGGCCGATCGCCTGATCGCCAACGTCAACGGCGTGATGAACGCGGTCATGGTCAACGGCGATGCCGCCGGCTCGACCCTGTTCTACGGTGCCGGTGCCGGCATGGAGCCGACCGCTTCCTCGGTGATCGCCGACCTGGTCGACGTGGTTCGCGCCATGACCTCCGATCCGGAGAACCGCGTGCCACACCTGGCCTTCCAGCCGGACTCGCTGTCGGCTCACCCGATCCTGCCGATCGAAGCCTGCGAGAGCTCGTACTACCTGCGTATCCAGGCCAAGGACCATCCGGGCGTGCTGGCCCAGGTGGCGAGCATCCTGTCCGAGCGCGGGATCAACATCGAGTCGATCATGCAGAAGGAAGTCGAGGAGCAGGATGGCCTGGTGCCGATGATCCTGCTGACCCACCGCGTGGTCGAACAACGCATCAACGATGCCATCGCGGCGCTGGAGGCCCTGCAGGGTGTGGTCGGCCCTGTCGTGCGGATCCGCGTCGAGCATTTGAACTGAGTCGACGTCGTCGACTGGAGAGGAATTTTTCATGCGTTACATCAGTACCCGCGGCCAGGCACCCGCGCTGAATTTCGAAGACGTGCTGCTGGCCGGCCTGGCCAGTGACGGCGGCCTGTACGTGCCGGAGAACCTGCCACGTTTCACCCAGGAGGAAATCGCTTCCTGGGCGGGCCTGCCTTACCACGAGCTGGCTTTCCGGGTCATGCGTCCGTTCGTCACCGGCAGCATCCCGGATGCGGACTTCAAGAAGATCCTCGAGGAAACCTACGGCGTCTTCGCCCATAACGCCGTGGCACCGCTGCGCCAGCTGAACGGCAACGAGTGGGTACTCGAGCTGTTCCATGGCCCGACCCTGGCCTTCAAGGATTTTGCCCTGCAACTGCTGGGTCGCCTGCTCGACTACGTGCTGGCAAAACGCGGCGAGCGCGTGGTGATCATCGGCGCCACCTCCGGCGATACCGGCTCGGCGGCGATCGAAGGTTGCAAGCACTGCGAGAACGTCGACATCTTCATCCTGCACCCGCACAACCGGGTATCGGAAGTGCAGCGTCGGCAGATGACCACCCTCTTCGGCGAGAACATCCATAATATCGCCGTCGAAGGCAACTTCGACGACTGCCAGGAGATGGTCAAGAACAGCTTCGCCGACCAGAGCTTCCTCAAGGGCACGCGCCTGGTCGCGGTGAACTCGATCAACTGGGCGCGGATCATGGCCCAGATCGTCTACTACTTCCACGCGGCACTGCAACTGGGCGGCCCGGCGCGTTCGGTATCGTTCTCGGTGCCGACCGGCAACTTCGGCGACATCTTCGCCGGCTACCTGGCGCGCAACATGGGCCTGCCGGTCAATCAACTGATCGTCGCGACCAACCGCAATGACATCCTGCACCGCTTCATGAGCGGCAACCAGTACGTCAAGGAAACCCTGCACGCCACGCTGTCGCCGTCGATGGACATCATGGTCTCGTCGAACTTCGAGCGCCTGCTGTTCGACCTGCACGGTCGCAACGGTGCGGCGATTGCCGGCCTGATGGACACCTTCAGGCAGGGCGGCGGTTTCAGCGTCGAGCAGGATCGCTGGACCGAGGCGCGCAAGCTGTTCGACTCCCTGGCGGTGGATGATGCGCAAACCTGCGAGACCATTGCCGAAGTCTTTGCCCAGACTGGCGAAGTGCTCGACCCGCACACCGCCATCGGCGTCAAGGCGGCCCGTGAATGCCGCCGCAGCCTGGACACCCCGATGGTGATCCTCGGTACCGCGCACCCGGTCAAGTTCCCTGAGGCAGTTGAGAAGGCGGGTGTAGGAAAAGCGCTTGAACTACCTGCACACCTTTCGGATTTGTTTGAAAGGGAAGAGCGTTGCACAGTGCTGGCCAATGACCTGAAAGTCATGCAGGCCTTTGTCAGCCAGCATGGCAACCGTGGCAAGCCGCTTTGACCGACTAGAAAGGTCACACTTTAGAGCCCGCCCCTTGGCGGGCTTTATCGTTTTTGCATGCCACACTTTCCCCCTGTTTTTCATGTCCATCGAGTCAAAAAGGGGGCGGGTACTTCGCCATGGCATTTGCGGGGAGATCGATCCATTCCATCCTGGCGTGGCTGTCATGGGCGCTGCTGACGAGCCTGTCTGGCGAGTTGATGGCCGCCCAGGGCCTGCCTTTCAATTTGCCCACGTCGTTCGTCGAACTGCCCCGACTGCCCCTCAGCACCGATGAACAGCGCTGGCTGGGCAGGGATCGTCGCCTCCGGGTGGGCATCTCGGTGGCCGACTATGAGCCCGTCGATATCACCAGCGACCGCAATCGCTACCAGGGCATCAGCGCCGACTATGTGGGCCTGATCCGCGATCGGCTGGGGGTGCAGGTGGAGGTACTGGGGTTCGTCGAGCGGGACCAGGCCGTGGAGGCCCTGCTCGCCGGGCAGATCGATGTGCTGACCAGCGCCAACGGTTTCGAGCGGGGCTTTCCCGAACTGGCCTTTTCCAGTGAGTACATGCCTGACCGCTCGGTGATCGTCAGCCGCACTGAAACCCCGAACCCCGACGATCTGCGGGGGCGCAAGGTACTCCTGCTCGAAGGCTACGCCGATGCCTCGGTGGTGCATGCCACCTATCCCCATAGCCGGATCATCCTCGCTCCGACCCTCTACAGTGCCCTGGAGGCGCTGCTCCAGGGTGAGGTCGACGCCTTCATCGGCAACGAGGTCATCGTCAGAGCCTACAAGACCCTGCGTCCCTACATGGGGCTGCAGATCCGCGGACAAAGCGCCCTGCCACCGATCGGTTTCGCGTTTGCCACACGCAAGTCCGAGCCTCTGCTCGGCGCCCTGATCCAGCGTGTGCTGGACAGTCTCGACGAGGCGGTACGCCGGGAGATCCTGGCGCGCTGGACGACCGGCTTCGGTTCGGACATCGCCCAGCCGCGGGTCGAGCTGACGCCGGCGGAGCGTGCCTGGATCGACCGACATCCACGGGTCACCGTCGCTTCCCAGCAGTACCCGCCCTATATCTACAGGGACGTTCACAACCGTTGGGTCGGCCTCAATGCCGACCTGCTGGCGCGGATTTCGCGGATGACCGGCCTGCAGTTCGTCTTCGACGAGAGCTTCTCCACGGTCCAGACCCTGGAGATGCTCAAGGATGGCCGGGCCCTGATGAATGGCTCGCTGGCTGAAAGTCCCGAACGCAAGGCCTTCCTGAATTTCACCTACGCGTTTGGCGGCAGTTCCTGGGTGTTCGTCGTACCGGCCGATTCTCCCCCGTTGGGCTCGCTCGGCCAGTTGGCCGGCCGGGTGCTGGCGTTGCCCGAGGAACATGCGCTGCAGGCCATGATCCGCCGCGAGTATCCGAACGTCGTGCTGCGTGGCGTCAGGACCCAGGAGGAGGCCAGGGCGTTGGTCGAAAGCGGCGCGGCGGCGGCCACCATCCAGAGTGACGCCCTGGCCTATCTGCACCCTCCTGGCAGGCTGAAGGTCGGGCGTAGCGTGGAAGGGCTCTGGTCGGCGGACAGCTTCTCGGTCGCCAAGAGCTCTCCGGAGTTGCTCAGTATCCTCAACAAGTCCCTGGAGGCCTTTCCGGTCGCGGAACTGCGGGCCTTGCGCATCAAGTGGCTGGGTGCCGTTCCGGTGGCACCGCCGCCCTCGGTCTGGAAGCGGGTACCGCGTTGGGCCTACGGGCTGGCTGTTGCCCTGCTGGTGGTGGGCGGTGTCTCGCTCATCTGGAACCGCCGCCTGAATGTGCAGATTGGCCAGCGCCGCCATGCCGAACGGGAGCTCAATGATCGGCTGGCGTTCCAGCGCGCGTTGCTCGATGGCATTCCCGATCCGATCTTCGTGCGGGATCTGCAGGGACGCCTGATCACTTGCAATCGTAGCTACGAGCAGCGCCTGGCGACGACATTGGAGCAGGTGCACGGGCGTCGAATCACCGAGGAGGGCCTGTTGCTGCCGGCGGTCGCGCAGGCGCTGCATCGCGACTTCCTTTCGTTGCTGGAGAACCAGCAACCGGTGTTCAGGGACCGGACGCTGGAGTTCCCCGATGGCAGTATCGACGTCTACCTGTGGATGGTGCCATTCCACTCGGCGGGAGCGCAATTGCAAGGGTTGTTGGGGGGCTGGATCGACATCACCGAGCGCAAGCAGCTCGAGGTGCAACTGACCGAGGCCCGCCGCGAGGCCGAGCGTGCCAGCCAAGCCAAGAGTGCGTTCCTGGCCACGATGAGTCATGAGATACGCACGCCCATGGCGGCGATCATCGGTCTGCTCGAGGTCGAGCGGGAACAGGTACTGGCCCGTGGGCAGGTGTTCTCGCAGGGGTTGCAGGTGGCCTACCAGTCGGCCCGGGAATTGACCGCGCTGATCGGCGACAGCCTTGACCTGGCCAAGATCGAGGCCGGAGGCATGCGCCTGGTGCCGCAGCCGACCGACCTGAGAACCCTGCTGGAAGGCGTCGTGCAGCTGTTCGAGGCATTGGCCCGGGACAAGGGAGTCGTCCTGAGCCTGGGTATCGATCCGCTGCTGGCGAGCCTGTATTGGCTCGATCCGCTGCGTTTGCGGCAGATCCTGCACAACCTGATCGGCAATGCGCTGAAGTTCACCAGCCAGGGTTTCGTCCGCGTGCGGGTCCTGCGCTGCGCAGAGGTGGCGGGCACCGACCGCCTGCGTATCGACATCGAGGATTCCGGCAGGGGCATCGGCCCCGAGCAGCAGGCGATCCTGTTCTCGCCCTTCGTCCAGGTACAGGGTGAGGCCGAAGAGGAGCATGGGGGCACCGGCCTGGGCCTGAGCATCTGCAAGCAACTGGTGGAACTGATGGACGGTTCCATCGAGCTTGAGAGCCAGCCGGGGCAGGGGACCCGGGTGCACATCGAGCTGGCATTGCGGCGTGAAACGCAGCCTGCACCCCCCGCGCCGCAGGACAGTGCAAGGCAGCGCCTGCCCTGCCTGAACATCCTGATCATCGATGACCTGTCCGCCAACCGCCTGGTGCTGCAACAGCAGCTCGGGTTCCTTGGCCAGAACGTGGAGGCCTGCCAGACGGCGCAGGCGGCGTTGCAGGCCTGGCGCGGCCGGCATTTCGATCTGGTCATCAGCGATTGCAACATGCCGGGTATGAACGGCTATCAATTGGCACGGGCCCTGCGTCAGTTGGAGGCCGAGGAGCAAAGGCCTCCGTGCATGATCGTCGGTTGTACGGCCAATGCCATGAGCGACGAGCGTCAACGCTGCCAGCAGGCCGGCATGAACGACCTGCTGGTCAAGCCGGTTCTTCTGGATGACCTGACCCGGCTGTTGACACAGATCGTGCCTCGGCAAAAGTCCTTCGACATCCGGACGCTCATCAGCATGACCCACGCCGATGCCGGTGTACTCCAGCATATGCTGCTGGAACTGTGGCGGAACCTGCACGATGAGCGGGCCGAACTGCAGTCCAGGCTTGGCCTGGATGACTGGGACGGTGTGGCGGCTTGCGTGCATCGCCTCAAGGGCATCGCCTGCCTGGTCGATGCGATTGCCCTGGCGCAGGCCTGCGTCGACATGGATCACTGCGTACGGTTGAGGCAACCCGAGCAATTGCCAGCCACAGGGCAAGTGCTCAAGGCCGTGATCGACCGGATGATTGCCGACATCGAGCCGAACCTGCAGGAAAAACCGGCACTTTAGGACTTGTCCTATGGGGAACGCCGGGCAGCCTGGCTAAGGTGGAAGGCCGATGCGGATAACCACCGCTTCCACTTGCGGAGATCATCGATGCGTGCGCTCAGGATCCTGGTTCTTGAAGACAACCCCTTTCAACTGATGGCCTTGCATCAGATGCTCAATGCCAATGGCGTTTTCGATGTACTCACGGCCGAAAGTGTCGAGAGTGCACGCCAGTCGCTGACCAACCGGGGGCCGGTCGACATTGCCATCTGCGATCTGCAACTGGAGGAAGGCGATGGTCTGGAACTGATCCGGCACCTGGCGGAAACCCGCGAGGCACAGGCACTGATCATTCTCAGCAGCCTTGATACGGAACTGCGCGAAGGCGCTGCCCACATGGCCCGTCAGCAGGGGCTGCATGTGCTGGGCTGCCTGCTCAAGCCTGCCACGGCAGCGATACTCGGTGAACTGCTGGCAACCTATCAGCACCGCTTCAGCCGTCAGCGTCCAGGGCTGCCGTTGGCCCAGGTCTGTGAACTGCTCTCATTGCACGAGTTGCAGGCGGGGGCCGGGGCTGACGCGATCCGCAGGTACTGCGACGTCTTCTTTCAACCGAAGGTGAGCGGTGATGGCCGGGTGCTGGGGGTCGAGGCGCTGGCTCGCTGGCAACACCCGGAGCAAGGCACGCTGCTGCCCGACACCTTCATCCCGGTGCTGGAGTATGCCGGCCTTTCCCAGGCCCTGGCCTGGCACATGCTTGAACAGGCCATCGGCCTTTCGGTGGAGGTGCATCTGGGGACCGAACGGTATCTGCCGGTGACGGTGAATATCCCGGGGGTGATGGTGGAGCAGACGGATTTCGCCAGCCGGTTGGGCGAACTGCTCGCCCGTTTCGCACTGCCTGCCGAATGCCTGACCCTGGAAGTGATCGACGGCACCGACTGCAGCAGCGAGGTGAGCCAGGCGGAAGGCCTGTTGCGTTTGCGGATCCTCGGCTGCCAGCTGTCGATCGGCAATTTCGGTGTCTCCGGTGCCGGGTTGCAGAGGCTGCTCGAGCTGCCTTTCTCGGAGTTGAAGATCGCTCCGCGCTTTGTCAGCGGCATGGCCGAGGATTCACGCAAGCGTTCGATCGTCGCCGGGGTGCTGAGCATGGCCAAGGGCATGGGGTTGCGGGCGGTGATCAGCGGTGTCGAAACCGACGAGGAGTATCGGCTGACCCGGGAGTTGGGCGACGTGCTGGTTCAGGGGCGATTCATTGCCGCCCCGATGAGTTCTGCTGAACTGTTGCCCTGGCTGAACAGGGCCGGGCCTGCCTGCACGGTCGAACGTGAATGGCAAGCGGGCTAGGACAAACCCTGCTCCTGCAGATACAGAAACAGGGCGGCATCGTTGGTGAGTCCGAGTTTACGCATCGCGCTGATTTTCTGGGCACTGACGGTCTGCTTGCTGCGGCACAGGCGGGCGGCGATCTCACCCACCGTGCGGCCCGCCGCCAGCAGGCGGGTGACTTCCAGTTCCCGCGGTGAAAGCAGTTCCGGATCACCCAGCCGGTGCCTGCCGACTTCCCCGGCCAAGGCCAGGGTCTGGCGTACGGAGTCGGCTACGAACACCTTGCCCTGGCGCACATGCTGGATGGCCATGGGCAACTCGTTCGCCAGGCTGGCCTTGCTCAGCAGCCCCATCACCCCCTGGTCGAGGATGTAGCGGAACAGTCCGGCATTGTTGAGCATGGTGACCACCACGATCGGCAGTGCCGGATAGTTGCGCAGCAGGGCCTCGATCATCCGCAGGCCGTCGTTCTGGTCTGCCGTCGGCATCATGAAGTCGGTCACGAGCGCATCGCAGGGAAGGCGGTCGAGCCGGTCGAAGAGTTCCCCCGGAGTACTCGCTTCGCCAACGACACGGAGTGCAGGCGTTCGCTCGAGGACGGCCCGCAGGCCGATCAGGAATATCGGGTGATCATCCGCCAGGACGATCCGTAGTGGCATCTGTGACGACGAACTCAAGACAAGTCTCCGGTGGCGCAGCAGCGATGTGACTGAAAATTAAGCAAAAAAGAACAGATGATCGGGCCTGTGTCTGTGAGTAAAGCCGACACAGCCTGTAGTAAAAGTCTAAAAAACCATTGATCTGATTTTAGCCGCGCTTTTCCCGCTGTTTTTTCCTTGTCATCTTTCTCGTTCATGTTCGATAGACGTCGATCAGTTCGCGGGACCTTGGAGGTTCCGGCGAACTTTCTTCTCCTACTGGCGGTCACTGACTCCAGGCACCTTTGTTTTCGACCTTTAGGCTTTTGACTATTGAGTGGTGATCGAGATGGAAAGTATCAGCCTGTTGCTCAATGAAGCGCTGAGTCCGTATGCCGTTACCCTGACGCCTTCCGGCGGGCACGGTGAGTGCGTGGTAAGCGTGAGGGGTGTTGCCGGACCGGTTCTGGTGGAGCGTGAGGTCAACCAGGCGCAATTGACCGACAAACGCCTGCTGACCGATGTGGTCGATGGCCTGCATCGTGATTTGCGCATTGCCGAAGGACGTCTGGAACCCTGCGTGATTGCGGCCCTACGCAATGCCGCTGAGCATCGGGGTGCACATGGCGCCAGCCGGTAGAAATTTTTTGGAACCTTCCTCCCGGAGGTGCTGTCAGAATTTATAACGGCAAGAGCAGGCATTGTGCTCCGGTGTTTGTGGCTTGTCGTACGGGTCTTTGTAGGCCACGTTTAGCCCCGAGTCGTCTCCCCACTTCTCGGGGTTTCTTTTGCCCGGAATTTGTCACCGGTCATCGGGGGCAAGGAAAAACTGTCGGGCATCTTCCCGGTACCTTTCCCGGTCAGCCGGTGCCAGCCACCGCGCGTAGAGTTCTACCAGCCTGTCCTGACGCAATCCGCGCAGAATGTCGTTGATACGGGGAATCGCCGCGCGGCCTTGCGGCGTGTTCGAGCAGGCGACCCGGATGAACTGGTAACGGGCGGTGTCCCTGATCGGATAGAACACCAGGTCATCATCGGCGATCTGTTGCTGCCGGGCCTGATAGCGGATCTCCACGCCGTAGCCGAGCAAGGCCTTCAGGCGTCCCGCGCGTTGCATCTGTAACAGGCTGCCAAGGGCGTCGTTGCCATAATGCCGCACCAGATGTCGCTCGTTGGCCTGGGACAATACCTCGTCGATCGGCTGGCCGTAGCTGCGCTCGGCGATGATTCCCAGTTGCAGACTGTCGCTGTTCAGCAACGCGGCGAGATCGACCTGGCCTTCGTGCAGAAAGGGTTCGATCAGTGCCCGATCCTTCTGCCGAACCACCAGGCCGTTGCTGGTCGTGCCCATGCTGCGAATGGAGAACAGCATTTTTTGCGCCCGTGCCGCTGTCCACAGCAGTGCCGGATCACAAGTGAACGCCGGGCTGTCGAGCATCTGCATGCCCCGCGCGCGGTTCACTCGCAGGATGGTGTGGTCGTACTCCGGCAGCCGCTCCATCAGCAGCGGCAACATCTGATCGACGGCGCCCTGGCCCTGTTGCGGCCCATCGAAAATGCTCAGGGGCGGCAGGTCCCGCAGCAACCAGATCAAGGTCTCCCTGGCCTGCGCGACAGGTGACAGTACGCCGATCAACATCGCCAACATCAGGGGAACGAGGCGTCGCCACAAGGCACTGGGAGTCATGAGGCTGATACCTTCCTCGGCTTGAAACCAGTCGTTGGTTACCGTGCCACGTCAAATGGCGCCACTTTCACGCAGTCGGACAATCTGTGCCTCATCGTAGCCAAGGTTGTTCAACACCTCGGTGTTGTGTTCGCCCAACCGCGGTCCGACCCATTCGCTGGAGCCGGGTGTATCCGAGAGTTTCGGCACGATGCCGGGCATCTTGAAGTCCTTGCCATCCGGCAGCTTGGCCTGCAGGAACATTTCCCGGGCGAGGAACTGCGGATCGCCGAACATGTCCTCGGCGCTGTAGATGCGGCTGGCCGGGACCTCGGCCGTGGTCAGCACGGCGAGTACCGCGTCCAGCGGTTGCGAGTTGGCCCAGCGGTCGATCACGCCATAGAGCTCATCGCGCCGGCTGTCACGCCCGTCGTTGCTGGCCAGTTGCGGGTCGTTCGCCAGGTCTTCGCGACCGATGGCGAGCATGAAGCGCTTGAAGATCGCATCGCCGTTGGCGCCGATCTGCACATGGCGGCCATCGGCGGTGGTGTGGATCGACGAGGGCGTGATGCCGGGCATGATGTTGCCGGTGCGTTCGCGGATGAAACCGAACACGTCGAACTCCGGCACCATGCTCTCCATCATCGCGAAGATCGCTTCGTACAGGGCGACATCCACCACCTGGCCCTGGCCGCCGTTCACTTCGCGGTGACGCAAGGCCATCAGCGCGCCGATCACGCCCCACAGCGCGGCGATCGAGTCGCCGATGGAGATGCCGGTGCGCACCGGCGGGCGGTCGTCGAAGCCGGTGATGTAGCGCAGTCCGCCCATGGATTCGCCGACCGCGCCAAAGCCCGGCTGGTCCTTCATCGGCCCGGTCTGGCCGAAGCCCGACAGGCGCACCATCACCAGCTTGGGGTTGAGTGCATGCAGGGTTTCCCAGCCCAGGCCGAGTTTTTCCAGGACGCCGGGGCGGAAGTTCTCGATCAGGATGTCGGCTTCGCTCAACAACTGCCTGAGGATCGCCAGGCCGTCGGGATGCTTCAGGTTCAACGTCAGGGATTTCTTGTTGCGCGCCTGGACGAACCACCACAGCGACGTGCCTTCGTACAGCTTGCGCCACTTGCGCAGCGGATCGCCGCCGTCCGGCGATTCGACCTTGATCACCTGCGCGCCGAATTCGGCGCAGATCCGCGAGGCGAAAGGCCCGGCGATCAGTGTGCCGAGTTCGATGACTTTCAGGCCGGAGAGAGGTTTGTCGGCGACTGGCATGGACGATCCTGTAGGACAAGATTGGGGTTGTAGAGCCTTTTAACATGACGCGCGCCATCTTCATAACCATCGATAGTCGTTGATTGACCTGCGTATCGGTTAGACTTGCCACCTTTCCCGTCTTTAGAAGCCCTGTTCATGGCCCAGCCGTCCACGACCTACAAGTTCGAACTCAACCTCACCGACATGGATCGCAACGTCTACGAGAGCGTCAAGCAGACCATTGCCCGCCATCCTTCGGAGACCGAAGAACGGATGGCCGTGCGGCTGTTGGCCTACGCCCTCTGGTACAACGAGCTGCTGGCCTTTGGCCGTGGCCTGTCTGAAGTAGACGAACCAGCGTTGTGGGAAAAAAGTCTGGACGACCGTGTACTGCACTGGATCGAAGTCGGCCAGCCGGACGCCGAACGCCTGACCTGGTGCTCGCGTCGCACCGAACGCACCAGCCTGCTGGCCTACGGCAGTCTGCGGGTCTGGGAAGGCAAGGTGGTGCCGGCAGTGAAGAACCTGAAGAACGTCAATATCGCCGCCGTTCCGCAAGAGGTGCTGGAAACCCTTGCCCAGGACATGCCCCGGGTGATCAAGTGGGACGTGATGATCAGCGACGGCACCGTCTTCGTCACCGACGACCGTGGCCAGCACGAAGTCCAGCTCCAGTGGCTGCTGGGCGAGCGCGGCTGAGTCCGGACGCCGTTTCAATTCCTGTGTCCTGAAGAGAAATTCCGCCAGCGTTATGCGTATCGAACCCCGCCCACTGCCCGCCACCCTGCCGTTCCTCGGTGACTTGCCGCCCCTGCTGACCCGCCTGTACGCGGCGCGGGGCGTAATGTCGCAAGAAGAGTTGGATACGAGCCTGCAACGGCTGATTCCGTATCAGCAACTCAAGGGCATTGATGCCGCGGTGGATTTGCTGGTGGCGGCCTTTGAGCAACGTCAGCGCATCCTGATCGTCGGTGATTTCGATGCGGACGGTGCGACCGCCAGTGCTGTGGGCGTGTTGGGCTTGCGTTTGCTGGGCGCCGCCCATGTTGATTATCTGGTGCCCAATCGTTTCAAGTTTGGTTACGGCCTAACTCCTGAAATTGTGACTGAGGCATTGCCGCGCAAGCCGCAGTTGCTGATCACTGTTGATAACGGAATCTCGAGTATTGATGGTGTGCTGGCGGCGAAAGAGGCTGGCCTGAAGGTGCTGGTTACCGATCACCACTTGCCTGGCGATGAGTTGCCAGCGGCGGATGCCATCGTCAACCCCAATCAGCCTGGCTGTGAATTTCCAAGCAAATCGTTGGCTGGCGTTGGAGTGATTTTCTACGTTCTGATGGCCTTACGTGCTCGCTTGCGCGACGATCTGGGTTGGTACACGAGCAAAAAACAGCCGAATATCGGCGAATTGCTTGATTTGGTGGCGTTGGGCAGCGTTGCGGATGTGGTACCGCTCGATGCCAATAATCGTATTCTGGTTCAGCAGGGGCTCAAGCGTATTCGTGCTGGGCAGGCTCGCGCAGGCATCAAGGCGATTTTGCAGATTGCCAAGCGCGACCATGCGCGTATCACCTCCACCGACCTGGGCTTCATTCTGGGACCGCGTCTGAATGCGGCTGGGCGCCTGGACGACATGAGCCTGGGGATCGAATGCCTGCTCAGCGATAATGCAGAGGTAGCCAGGGAAATGGCGACTCAGCTTGATGATTTGAACAAGGACCGTAAATCCATAGAGCAGGGTATGCAGCGTGAAGCGCTGAAGCAGTTGAAGGATTTGTCCCTGGAGACAATGCCTTTCGGCTTGTGCCTGTTCGAGCCGGATTGGCATCAGGGGGTCATCGGCATCTTGGCGTCGCGAATGAAGGACCGGTATCACCGTCCGACGATTGCTTTTGCCGATGCGGGAGATGGCATGCTTAAGGGATCGGGGCGTTCGGTAGCGGGGTTTCATATCCGTGATGCCTTGAGTGTCGTGGCGGCGCGCTATCCTAATCTGATGGGGAAATACGGTGGACACGCAATGGCTGCGGGTCTAAGTCTGCCCAAAGAACATTTCCCGCAGTTCGCCCAAGCGTTCGATGACGAAGTGCGCCGTCATTTAGGCGAAGACGACCTGACCGGCAGGCTGGTAACGGACGGGCCGTTGTCGGTGGAAGAGTTCAACCTCACCTTGGCTCACGCATTGCGCAACGCCGGCCCTTGGGGCCAGCATTTCCCTGAGCCGGTTTTCCATGGCGTGTTCGAACTGTTGAACAAGCGCATAGTGGGTGAGCGGCACCTGAAAGTGCAGCTCAGAAGCGAGTGTGGTTCGTTGAAGCTTGAGGGCATTGCTTTCGGAATCGATCCCGAGGCCTGGGCGAACGCGCGGGTAGAGTGGGTCGAGTTGGCTTACAAGTTGGACGTCAACGAATACCAAGGCAAGGAAACCGTCCAACTGAAGATCGATCATATCGAACCGCGCTGATATACGCAGCGTTTGAACCCTCCGGTGTCCGCCATTGTCGACTAGGCTCTAAGCACTGTCTGAATGGTCTTGTGACGTTGTCTTCCTTTCCACCCGCCGGGGGGGCGGCCATCTACTTCGATCATGTCACTCGCCGACGTTCTCACAGAACCCTGGAGCCAGCCCACTTGATTTGAGAGGTGCCCCATGAGTCTGCTGCTTGAACCCTATACCCTTCGTCAATTGACCCTGGCGAACCGCATCGCGGTCTCGCCGATGTGCCAGTACTCCAGTGTCGATGGCCTGGCCAACGACTGGCACCTGGTTCACCTCGGCAGCCGCGCGGTGGGGGGCGCCGGGCTGGTCTTTACCGAAGCCACGGCAGTGACCGCCGACGGCCGCATCACCGCCCAGGACCTGGGCCTGTGGAACGACGAACAGATCGAACCGTTGCAGCGCATCACCCGCTTTATCGCGGCGCAGGGCGCCGTGGCCGGGATCCAACTGGCCCATGCCGGACGCAAGGCCAGCACGCATCGGCCGTGGCTCGGCAAGCATGGCAGCGTCAAGCCGGAGGAGGGTGGCTGGACGCCGGTCGGACCGTCGCCGATCGCTTTCGACCCACAGCACACCCAGCCTGTACAACTCGACGAGGGGCAGATCGCCGATGTGATCGGGGCCTTCGTCGCGGCGGCTCGACGCGCGCTGGTCGCCGGCTTCAAGGTGGCCGAGGTGCATGCCGCCCATGGCTACCTGCTGCACCAGTTCCTCTCGCCACTGAGCAACCAGCGGCGTGACCAGTACGGTGGCTCGTTCGACAACCGTATCCGCCTGGTCCTGCAGGTGAGCGAGGCGGTGCGTGCGGTCTGGCCTGAAGAATTGCCGCTGTTCGTGCGGGTTTCGGCCACCGACTGGGTGGAGGATGGCTGGAACCCGGATGAAACCGTGGAGCTGGCGCGGCGCCTGAAAGCCCTTGGTGTCGACCTGATCGACGTCTCGTCCGGCGGGACCGCCGCCAACGCGGAGATTCCCACCGGGCCGGGCTACCAGACCCGCTTCGCCGAACGCGTGCGCAAGGAATCGGGTATCGCCACCGGCACGGTCGGGTTGATCACCGAGCCGGCCCAGGCCGAACACATCTTGCGTACCTGCCAGGCCGACATCATCCTGTTGGCCCGCGAGCTGCTGCGCGATCCCTACTGGCCGTTGCACGCCGACGACGACCTGGGCGGACGCAAGGCCGTCTGGCCGGCGCAGTACCAGCGTGCGACCCATCGCGACCAACCCATCCATGAATCGGACCTGCGTGAATAAAGGCCATAAGGTGTTGATCGAGCGAGACCTGCAGTTGGGCGACCTGGGCCAGTGGCACTGATCGATCGCAAGAAACTGATCGAACAGTCTACCGTGTCCAGGCCGACCGCGACGCGCTGTTCTGCCTGCTGAACCAGCTGGGCAGCATGTCGCGGTTCTGATAGCCGATGAATGATCGTACCTGCGACAGGCCGACATCCTTGAACGGGAAGTCGCGGCGGGTGAGGTCTGTCTTGTTGCGTTAATTGCCCGAGCAACCGTCGTCGGCCCGGGCGATTGCCGTTACCGGCTGATACTCCAGGCGTCGCCCGCTGGCGCGGTACCGCGGTCGTAGGGTTTGCCCAGCCACATGTAGAGCAGGCCGAGGCCGATGACGATCGCCGTGGTCAGGACCATGGCGTAGTTGGTGTACCACGGCGCATCCGGGGTCCGCGGCCAGGCCATGTTGACGATCGCGCTGACCCCGTAGAGCAGCGCTCCGATGTTCACCGGTAGGCCCCAGGCGCCGAGGTTGAACTGGCCACTGGGTTTCCAGCCGCGGGCCCGGGCGAACAGGGCGGCGAGCACGATCATCTGGAAGGCCAGGTAGATGCCGATGGCGGCGAAGCTGACGATGGTCGCCACCGCGTCCTGCAGGAAGAAGCCCAGGGCGATGATCAGCGCCGGCAGCACGCCGGAGACGAACAGCGCCGGGACCGGCACCTGGGTGGTCGGCGAGAGGCGCTTGAGCAGTTGGCTGCCGATGACCATCTCGTCGCGGGCGTAGGCGTACAGCAGCCGGCTGGCGGCGGCCTGCAGGCTGATCACGCAGGAGATGAACGAGATCATCACCACGCCCATCACCACTTTCGAGCCGACGCTGCCGAAGGCATTGTTGAGAATGGTGGTCACCGGGTCCTTGTCGGTGCCGTTGATCACCGCCTGCATGTCCGGCACGGCGAGGATCAGCGCCAGGCAGGCGAACATCGCCGCGATACCGCCGATGTAGATGGTCATGCGCATGGCCACCGGAATGCGCTTGCTCGGGTTCGGGGTTTCCTCGGCCACGTCGCCGCAGGCCTCGAAACCGTAGTAGAGGAACATGCCGGCCAGGGACGCGGTGAGGAACGCCGGCAGGTAGGAGCCGTCGACGCGGATGTCGAAGGTGTCGAGCAGCACGCTCAACGGCTGGTGGCGTTCGAAGACCAGCAGGTAGACCCCGACGACCACCGCGCCGACCAGTTCGCAGAGAAAACCGAACAGGGCGATACGCGCCAGGGTCTTGGTGCCGCTGAGATTGATCAGGGTGGCGAACAGCGTCAGCACCAGGGCGATGACGATGTTGGTGTGGTTGCTTGGCTCGAAACCGAGCATGGCCGCCAAGTAGGGGCCTGCGCCGACGGCGACGGCGGCGATGGTCACGCACAGGGCGATGGAGTAGATCCAGCCGACCATCCACGCCCAGCGTTTGCCGACCAGGCGCCGGGCCCAGGGATAGACGCCCCCGGAGATCGGGAACTGCGAAACCACTTCGCCGAAGATCAGGCACACCAGCAACTGCCCGCAACCGACCAGCAGGTAGGCCCAGAACATCGGGGGGCCACCGGCGGCCAGGCACAGGCCGAACAGGGTGTAGACGCCGACCACCGGCGACAGGTAGGTGAAGCCCAGGGCGAAGTTTTCCCACAGGCTCATGCTGCGATTGAAGTTCGAGGTGTAGCCCAGTTGCCTCAGTTGTTCGGCATCGCTGTCGGCGTTGGCGCCGAGATGGGGTTGTGCACTCATGGCGGTATTGCTCCGGAAGATCGGCGGATTCTGGCCGTTCGAAACCGTGGCCGGGCCATGGGGCCCGTCCCGGTTCGATGTTGTCGTGTTGGTTCTGGTTTACGGGTGGAGCGTCCATGAGACCGCAAGGCGGTCTGCCGCTGACAGGCCGGCTTCCTGCCGGCCTGCTGGCGAATCCGTCAGTGCTTGAACATCACATGGCGCACGGTGGTGTAGTCCTCCAGGCCGTACATGGACATGTCCTTGCCATAGCCGGACAGTTTCTGCCCGCCATGGGGCATCTCGCTGACCAGCATGAAGTGGGTGTTGACCCAGGTGCAGCCGTACTGCAGGCGGGCCGAGAGGCGATGGGCACGGCCGACATCGGCTGTCCAGACCGACGACGCCAGACCGTAGTCCGAGTCGTTGGCCCACTCCAGCACCTGCGCCTCATCGGTGAAGCGGGTCACCGACACCACCGGACCGAACACCTCGCGGCGGACGATCTCGTCGTCCTGCTGGGCGTCGGCCAGCACGGTCGGCTCGAAGAAGAAACCGGGACCCTCCACGGCCTTGCCGCCGGTCACCAGGCGGATGTGCGGCTGGGCGATCGCGCGTTCGACGAAGCCGACGACTCGGTCACGATGCTGGGCGGTGATCAGCGGGCCGAGTTCGGTCGACGGATCGTCCTGCGGGCCGTACTGGATGCTGCTCACGGCGGCACCGAGCTTCTCGACGAATTTCTCGTAGATGCCGGCCTGGGCATAGATGCGGCAGGCGGCGGTGCAGTCCTGTCCGGCGTTGTAAAAGCCGAAGGTGCGGATGCCCTCGACGGCGGCATCGATATCGGCGTCATCGAAGATGATCACCGGCGCCTTGCCGCCCAGTTCCATGTGCATCCGCTTGACGCTGTCGGCGGTGCTGGAAATGATGTTCGAGCCGGTGGCGATCGAGCCGGTCAGCGACACCATGCGCACTTTCGGATGGGTCACCAGCGGGCTGCCGACGCTCGGGCCACGGCCGAACACCAGGTTCAGCACACCGGCCGGAAAAATGTCGGCGGCCAGTTCGGCCAGGCGCAGGGCGGTCAACGGGGTCTGTTCCGACGGCTTGAGCACCACGGTGTTGCCGGCGGCCAGGGCCGGGGCTATTTTCCAGGCGACCATCATCAGCGGGTAGTTCCACGGTGCGATGGAGGCGATCACGCCCACCGGGTCGCGACGGATCATCGAGGTGTGGCCCGGCAGGTACTCACCGGCGGCCGAACCGCTCAGGCAGCGGCTGGCGCCGGCGAAGAAACGGAACACGTCGGCAATCGCCGGGATCTCGTCGTTGAGCGCGGCGCTCAATGGCTTGCCGCAATTGTCCGACTCCAGCTTCGCCAGCTCCTCGCCATGGGCCTCGATGGCGTCGGCGAGTTTGAGCAGCAGCAGCGAGCGGTCCTTCGGCGCGGTCTGCGACCAGTTGGCGAAGGCGGCGTCTGCGGCGCGTACGGCGGCATCGACCTGGGCCTCGCTGGCCTCGGGGATTTCCACCAGCACACGGCCCAGGGCCGGGTTGAGCACGGGTTGGGCAGGGCCTTCGCCGGTGACGAGGCGGCCGTTGATCAGCAGTCTGGTTTGCATATCGATGTCCTCATGAGGCATTCACAGGTTCCGATGAACACCGTTTCGTTGACGCGGGTTCCCTGTAGGAGCGGGGCTTGCCCGCGAAGCTTTTAGCGATCTTGCGGATGCATTCGCGGGCAAGCCCTGCTCCTACAGGTTGGGTGTTCATCCTGGTAAAGGGGTTATTTGCCGCTGCCGGCCACGCTCTCGCCGCCACGGGTCAGGTAGTAGGCGCCGAGGATCGGCAGCATGGTGACCAGCATCACCAGCATCGCCACCACGTTGGTCACCGGTACGTCCCGTGGCCGGCTGAGCTGGTTGAGCAGCCAGATCGGCAGGGTGCGTTCGTGCCCGGCGGTGAAGGTGGTGACGATGATCTCGTCGAACGACAGGGCGAAGGCCAGCATGCCGCCGGCCAGCAGCGCCGAGCCGAGGTTCGGCAGGATGATGTAGCGGAAGGTCTGCCAGCCGTCGGCGCCGAGATCCATCGACGCCTCGATCAGGCTGTGGGAGGTGCGCCGCAGCCGGGCGATGACGTTGTTGTAGACGATCACCACGCAGAAGGTCGCGTGCCCGACGACGATGGTGAACATGCCGGGTTCTATCCCCAGCGACTTGAAGGTCGCCAGCAGGGCGATGCCGGTGATGATCCCTGGCAGGGCGATCGGCAGGATCAGCATCAGCGAGATGCCCTGCTTGCCGAAGAACTCTCGGCGATACAAGGCCGCCGAGGCCAGGGTACCGAGGACCATGGCGATCAGCGTGGCGATGGCGGCGACCTGCAGCGACAGCTTGATCGCTTCCAGCACGTCCGGCCGCGAGAAGGCCACGCTGAACCACTTCAGGGTGAAGCCCTGGGGCGGGAAACTGAACGCCGCGTCTTCGGTGTTGAAGGCGTACAGGAAGATGATCAGGATCGGGAAGTGCAGGAACACCAGCCCGCCCCAGGCCGCGATACGCAGGCCCAGGGACGCTCTGTCCCCGTGCTTTTCTGACTTAGAGTGCATCGAAGGCCCCCAGGCGTTTGACGATGGACAGGTAGACGGCGATCAGCACGATCGGCACCAGAGTGAAGGCGGCCGCCATGGGCATGTTGCCGATGGCGCCCTGCTGGGCGTAGACCATGCTGCCGACGAAGTAGCCGGGCGGGCCCACCAGTTGCGGCACGATGAAGTCACCCAGGGTCAGCGAGAAGGTGAAGATCGAGCCGGCGGCGATGCCGGGTACCGACAGCGGCAGGATCACCTGCATGAAGGTCTGGCGCGGCTTCGCCCCGAGGTCGGCGGAAGCCTGCAGCAGCGAGGGCGGCAGGCGCTCCAGCGAGGCCTGGATCGGCAGGATCATGAACGGCAGCCAGATGTAGACGAACACCAGGAAGCGCCCCAGGTGCGAGGTCGACAGGGTGCTGCCCCCGACGCCGGGAATGCCCAGTACGAACTGCAGCAGCGGTTCCAGGCCCAGGTGCTGGACGAACCACTGGGCGACGCCGCCCTTGGCCAGCAGCAGGGTCCAGGCATAGGCCTTGACGATGTAGCTGGCCCACATCGGCATCATTACCGCGATGTAGAAGAACGCCTTGGTCTTGCCGCTGGTGTAGCGCGCCATGTAGTAGGCGATCGGGAACGCGACGATCCCGGCGGCGATCGATACCGCCACCGCCATGCTCAGGGTACGCACGATGATGTCGAAGTTCGCCGGATTGAACAGCGCTGCGAAGTTCGCCAGGGTCAGGTCCGGGGTGACCGCCATGGTGAAGTCGTCGAAGGTGTAGAAGCCCTGCCAGAGCAGGGTCAGCAGTGAGCCGAGGTAGATCGCGCCGAACCAGATCAGCGGCGGTACCAGCAGCAGCGCCAGGTAGAAGTTGGGCCGGCGGTAGAGCAGGTTGGAGAACCTGCGCAGGGGCGACGGACTGGCCGTCGTCGAGTTCAGGGCCAGGCTGCTCATGTCACACCTCGCTCGCCAGCTGGATCATGGCTTCCCGTGCCCAGCGCGCGGTAAGGCGCTGGCCGGTCTGGTGGCGGGCGCTGGTGTCCTGCCACTGGGTGTTGAGCTGGCTGATGTTGAGGCTCTGGCCGTTGTCCAGCTTCAGCTCGAAGCGGGTGGCGCTGCCCTGGTACTGGATGTCGTGGAGCACGCCGCTGACCTCGACCTCGTTGCCCTGGGCCGGGCCCTCGGCGAAACGCACGTGCTCGGGGCGGATCGAGAAGGGTTGGTCACTGCCGCCCAACTGCCGGGCCAATTCGCCACGGATCACGTTGGAGGTGCCGACGAATTCGGCGACGAAGGCGGTCGCCGGTTTCATGTAGAGGTTGCGCGGGGTATCGACCTGCTCGATGCGGCCCTTGTTGAACACGGCCACGCGGTCGGACATCGACAGGGCCTCGGTCTGGTCGTGGGTGACGAAGATGAAGGTGATGCCCAACTGGCGTTGCAGCTTCTTCAGTTCGCTCTGCATCTGCTCGCGCAGCTTGAGGTCCAGGGCACCGAGGGGCTCGTCGAGCAGCAGCACCCGTGGGCGATTGACCAGCGCCCGGGCCAGGGCCACGCGCTGGCGCTGGCCGCCGGACAGTTGCACCGGCTTGCGTTCGCCGTAGCCGCCCAGGGCGACCATGGCCAGGGCTTCCTCGGCGCGTGCCAGGCGTTCGCCCTTGCCGACGCCCTTGACCTTGAGGCCATAGGCGACGTTGTCACGCACGTTCATGTGGGGGAACAGCGCGTAATCCTGGAACACGGTGTTCACGTCGCGCTGGTACGGCGGCAGCCCGGCGGCTTCCTCGCCGTGGATGCGGATCGAGCCGGCGCTGGGTTGTTCGAAGCCGGCGATCAGGCGCAGGCAGGTGGTCTTGCCCGAGCCGGAGGGGCCGAGCATGGAGAAGAACTCGCCGTCCTGGATATCGATGGAAACCCGGTCAACGGCCTTCACTTCGCCAAACTGACGGGAAACGTGGGTGAACTGGACTGCAAGCGTCATGGTGCGGTGCTCCAAGAAGACATGTGTGGCGAGGGGGCTTGTCCCCGCTCGGCTGCGAAGCAGCCGTAGGCCGGTTACTGCGCTTTATCTGATGCAACCGGGCAGCCGGATTCAGGGGCGCTTTGCGCCCCAGCGCGGCGGTGCGGCGTCCCGACAAGCCCGCTCGCCACAGGTTTCGTTATTGCCGGGGGAGAATCAGCGGCCACCCATGATCGCGATGTAGTCCTGGGTCCAACGGCTGTAAGGGACGAACTTGCCGCCTTCGGCTTGCGGGGTCTTCCAGAAGGCGATCTTGTCGAAGGTCTCGAAGCCGTTGGTCTTGCAGCCTTCGGCGCCGAGCAGTTCGCTCTCCTTGCACGCCGCGGGCACCGCCGGCAGGGAGCCGAACCAGGCGGCCACGTCACCCTGGACCTTGGGTTGCAGCGACCAGTTCATCCACTTGTAGGCGCAGTTGGGGTGCTTGGCCTCGGCGTGCAGCATGGTGGTGTCGGCCCAGCCGGTCACGCCTTCCTTGGGAATGGTCGAGGCCACGGGCTGCTTGTCGGCCTGCAGGCCGTTGACCATGTAGCCCCAGGAACTGGAGGCGGCGACGCCTTCGTTCTTGAAGTCGCTCATCTGCACGGTCGCATCGTGCCAGTAGCGGTGGATCAGCGGCTGCTGGGCACGCAGCAGGTCGAGCACGGCCTTGTACTGGGTCTCGGTCAGCTCATAAGGGTTCTGGATGCCCAGTTCCGGCTTGGCCGACTTGAGGTACAGCGCCGCGTCGGCGATGTAGATCGGGCCGTCATAGGCTTGCACGCGGCCCTTGTTCGGCTTGCCGTCCGGCAGGTTCTGCGCCTCGAAGACCACGCCCCAGCTGGTAGGTGCCTGCTTGAATACGCTGGTGTTGTACATCAGCACGTTCGGGCCCCACTGGTAGGGGGTGCCGTAGGTCTGCTGGTTGACCACGTACCACGGTGCGTCCTTCAGGCGCGGATCGAGGTTCTTCCAGTTCGGGATCAGTTCCGGGTTGATCGGCTGTACACGCTTGCCGACGATCAGGCGCAGTGAGGCATCGCCCGAGGCCGTGACCAGGTCGTAGCCGCCCTTGGCCATCAGGCTGACCATCTCATCGGAGGTGGCGGCGGTCTTCACACTGACCTTGCAGCCGGTTTCCTTTTCGAAGCCGGTGACCCAGTCGTAGGCCTTGTCACTCTCGCCGCGTTCGATGTAGCCCGGCCAGGCCACGATATCGAGTTGGCCTTCGCCGGCGCCGATGGCTTTCAGCGGTTCGGCGGCCTGGACGCTGGCGCTGGCCAGCAGGGCGGTGGTCAGTGCACTGAGCAGTGCGGTCTTGTGCGCGAACATCGGTTTTCCCTCTTCTTTAATTATGGTCGGGGCAGTCGAACGGGGTAGAGCATGCCGCTGGCGGCTTCTTGTTAGGGTAGTGCGTGTTACAGATGCTGGCCGTGACGCGCCATGATGTGGCGCACCACGCTGTAGTCCTGCAGCGAATCGCTGGACAGATCCTTGCCGTAGCCGGAGCGCTTGAGGCCACCGTGGGGCATTTCGCTGACCAGCATGAAGTGGCTGTTGATCCAGGTGCAGCCGTATTGCAGGCGCGAGGCGACCTGCATCGCCTTGTCCAGGTTCTGGGTCCAGACCGAGGAAGCCAGGGCGTATTCCGAATCGTTGGCCCAGTCCACCGCCTGGCTCAGCTCGTCGAAGCGGGTCACCGTGACGACCGGGCCGAACACCTCGCGCTGGACGATCTCGTCGCTCTGCTTGCAGCCGGCGAGCAGGGTTGGCTGATAATAGAAGCCGGGACCGGAGTGCACCGCCGCACCGGTCACCCGTTCGATATGCGGCTGGCCGAGGGCGCGCTCGACGAAGCTGGCGACGCGGTCGCGCTGGCGGGTGCTGATCAGCGGGCCGATCTCGTTGTCGGCATCGCGCTTGCCGGCAAAGCGCAGGCTGGCGACCGCCGCACCGAGTTCGGCGACCAGGCGGTCATGGATGCCGGCCTGGGCGTAGATCCGGCAGGCGGCGGTGCAGTCCTGGCCGGCGTTGTAGTAGCCATAGCTGCGCACACCCTCGACCACCGCCTGGATATCGGCATCGTTGCAGACGATCACCGGGGCCTTGCCGCCGAGTTCGAGGTGGGTGCGCTTGACGCTTTTCGCGGCGGCCTGGAGGATCTTTTGCCCGGTGACGATATCGCCGGTCAGCGACACCATGCGCACCTTGGGGTGGCTGACCAGGTGGCTGCCGACACCTTCGCCGCCGCCGCAGACGATATTGATCACGCCGGCCGGCAGCAGTTCGGCCAGGGTGGGTGCCAGGGCCAGGATCGACAGTGGGGTGTGCTCGGACGGCTTGAACACCAGCGTGTTGCCGGCGGCCAGGGCCGGGGCGATTTTCCAGGCGGCCATCATGATCGGGTAATTCCACGGCGCGATGGAGGCGACCACGCCGATCGGGTCGCGGCGGACCATGCTGGTGTAGCCCGGCAGGTATTCGCCGGACAGTTGCCCGGTCTGGCAGCGCACCGCGCCGGCGAAGAAGCGGAACACATCGACCGTCGCGCTCAGGTCGTCCTGGCGTGCCAGGTGCAGCGGCTTGCCGCAATTCAGCGATTCTAGGCGGGCCAGCAGGTCGGCATTCTTCTCCACCGCGTCGGCGATCGCCAGGAGAATGTTCGAACGTTGTTGCGGGGTGGTTCGCGACCATTCGGCGAACGCCCGGTGGGCGGCGAGGATCGCGCTTTCGACCTGTTCGCTGCTGGCCTCGGCGATCTGCGTGATGACCTCGCCCGTGGCCGGGTTGAGGATCGGTTCGACGAAACCTTGGCCTGCAACGAGTTCACCGTCGATCAACAACGAGGTGAACAACGGGGTCGGGTGCGCGCCAGCCATTTTGCGAGTTCTCTTTTCTTGTGTGGCCATGAAGCTTCCCTTGCAACTGGAGTCCGGCCTTTTTCTAGATGGATGGAAAGAGACTAGTGGCCGGAGCAGAGGTCGACAAATACTAAATATTGAAAGCGGCGTTCGATTAAATCGATGGCTTGCGTCCGCCGTGGGGTTGTTCGCGGGCCACGGTGAGGAACGGGTCGACCAGCGTCGGCCGGGCCGTACCGCGGCGCCAGGCCAGGCCGACGTCGAGGGTTTGGCTGAGGTCGGCGATCGGCCGGGCCTCGATGATGTCGCCTTCCAGCGACCAGGGCCGGTAGGTCATGTCCGGCTGGATCGACAGGCCGAGCCCGGCCGCCACCAGGCTGCGCACCGCCTCGGTGGAGGCCGTGCGCAGGCTGGTGCGTGGTTGCAGGCCGGCGCCGCGCCACATGCGCTGGGCGTTGCGGTCCATCTCGTCGACGTTGAGCTGGATCAGTGGCTCACGGGCCACGTCGGCGAGGTTGATGCTGTCGTGCTCCAGCAGCGGGTGCTGGGCCGGCAGCCACAGGCGATGCGGCGAGTGGGTCAGGACTTCGGTCTGCAGGGCGTGGCGGTCTTCGAGGTTGGAGAGGATCAGCACGCCGACGTCGATCTCGCCGCTGACCAGCAGGTGCTCGATGTACGGCCGCTCGTCCTCGGTCACGCGGATCTCCACGTTGGGGTAGGCGCGCTGGAAGCGGGTGAGCAGGTCGGCCAGGTAGTAGCCGGCCACCAGGCTGGTCACGCCGACCGTCAATTGCCCGCTGACCTGGTCGGTGCTCTGTTGCAGGCTGCGCTTGGCGTTGTCGACGGTGGCCAGGATCAGGTGCGCCTGGCGCAGGAACTGGTGGCCCTGGTGGGTCAGGGTCATGCCCTTGGCGTGGCGGTTGAACAGGCTGACGCCGATTTCCTGTTCCAGTTGCTGGATCGCCAGGGTCAGGGTCGACTGGGAAATGAACACCGCCTGGGCGGCGGCCGAGATCGAGCCGGTTTCGGCCACGGCGATGAAGTGGCGGATCTGACGCAGGGTCATCATGGGGGCGTTACCCTTGCCGGTTTTCGGTGAGTTGTTTTTATGGAGATGGGCCAGTGTATATCTTTTTAATCGAATGCCTGGTCAGCAAGTCAGGGTTCGCGCAAAGGGACGTGCAACATCTGGAAGCACACTGGTCAACCGCTGTCTGAAAGCTCGTTTTACTCTGTAGGCCTATTCGTCGTTTGCGGAGCGTGTCGATGAACACTCGCGGATTGCTCGATCAGTTGCTCAAGTCCGGCCAGGAACTGTTGCAGAGTCAGGGGCGCGGCAAGCCGGACAATGCCTCGGACAAGGGCGCGCTGGGAAGCCTGCTTGGCGGCAAGGGCGGTTCGGCGGGGCTGGGCAGTCTGCTTTCCGGGGCCGGTGGTGGCGCATTGGCGGCCGGCGCCATGGGGCTGCTACTGGGCAGCAAGAAGGCGCGCAAGGTCGGTGGCACGGTATTGACCTACGGCGGGCTGGCGGCGCTGGGGGTCCTGGCCTACAAGGCCTATGGCAACTGGCAGGCCCAGCAGGCCAACGCGTCCCCGGCGCAGCCGCAGACTCTCGATCGCCTGCCGGCGGCGCAGGTGGAACAGCACAGCCAGGCGATTCTCCAGGCGCTGGTGGCGGCGGCCAAGGCCGATGGGCATGTCGACGCGCGGGAGCGGGAGTTGATCGAGGGCGAGTTCGTCAAGCTGGGCAGCGATCGCGAGTTGCAGCAGTGGCTGCATGCCGAGCTGAACAAGCCGCTGGACCCGGCGCAGGTCGCCCGGGCGGCGGGCACCCCGGAGATGGCCGCGGAAATGTACATCGCCAGCCTGCTGATGGTGGATGAAGAGAACTTCATGGAAAAGGCCTATCTGGACGAACTGGCGCGCCAGTTGCGGCTGGAACCGGGTCTGCGCCAGGAACTGGAGCGGCAGGTCCGCCAGGCCGCCGCGCAGTGACAGGGCGTCTCACTGGAAATCGGGCAGCACATCCTCCGCCTGGTGGAAATGCGCCTGGCCCTTGCCAGCGTGCTTGGCCCGGTAGAGGGCCTTGTCCGCCAGCCCCAGCACATCACTGAGGTCGGGATCGTCGAGTGGCCAGACCGCGCCGCCGATGCTGCAGCCGATCCGTGCCGGAACCTGGTGCAGCATGATCGAATGCGACAGGCTGGCGAGTATCCGGTTGGCGATGGTCCGGGCCTGAATCAGGGCGTCGCTGCGCGGTACCTGCAGCACCATGAGGAACTCGTCACCACCGAGCCGCGCGACCATGTCGCCTTCGCGTAGGCAGGTACGCAGCCGGCCGGCTACCTCTTTCAGCAATTCATCGCCGCCAGCGTGACCGAACTGATCGTTGATCGGCTTGAATCCATCCAGGTCCAGATACAGCAGTGCCAGGCAATTGTTCTGCGACTGGCTGCGCTCTTGCGCCCGTGGCAGGTATTTCTCCAGTGCCGCCCGGTTGGGCAGGCCGGTCAGTGCATCGTGGTGCGCCAGACTTTCCATGACCCCGAGGGCGGTCTGGTGGTTGCTCAGGCTGTGCACCAGGTGACGGATCGACTGGCTCAACTGGGCGATTTCCCGTGTGCCCTTGAGTTGCGGAATCTCCATCGTTTCACCGAGGCTCAGGCGATCGGCGGCATTGGCGATGACGTTCAGCGGCCGGGTGAACCAGGTTGCCAGTAGCCAGCCGATCACGGCGACGATCAATGCGAGGGCAACGCCCCAGACCAGAATGTCGCGCTGCAGCGCCTTGGACGGGGCGTACGCTTCGTCCAGGGTCTGGCGGGTGATCACGGTCCAGCCCAGGCCGGCATAGGCTTCATGGCCGCGACTGGACGCCAGTCCGGTCAGATACTCCTGGCCGTCCGGCCAGCGTTGGACCGCCCAGCGCGGTGGCGTATTCGGACTGTCGAGCAGCGGCAGGTGCAACGGTTGGCCGATGTCTTCGCGGGGGCCGAGCAGTATCCGATGATCGGCGGCCACGACAAAGAACTCGATCTTGCGCCTTGCCTGCAATGGCCTCTTCAACGACTGGCGCAGGTTTTCGGCCCAGCTCCAGGAGAGGTGCGCGGCCAGTACCCCGACTTTTTTCCGGGCCTCGCCGCTGGCGCCATTGAACACCGGCAGGCTGATGTCGACGAATTTCAGGGGTTCGCCGCTGGGGTTGGGCAACAGTCTGGAGAGCAACAGTGCCTCGTGCACATCACCGATGAACATGCCCTCGAGGCCCTGGCTGAACACCGGGCGTTGCCTGATGCTGGTGCCTTGCAGGATACCTCCGGTCGATACCCGTACCCGACCCTCGGTATCGGTGAGGCCGAGCCAGGCGAGGTCGGAGAATTCGCCCTGCAACTGATCGAGCAACTGACGGATCTGTTCCAGGTCGGTGGCCTGCTGCAGGATCTTCAGGCGGCTGATGACACTCAGCAGATGCAGGCGGTTGGCAATGGCCCGGTCCAGGCGGTCGGACATCTGGTAGGCGGCTTCCGCCAGGTCCTGGCCGATCTCGCTGCGCATCCGCACACTGGAATCATGCCCGATGAACGAGCCCAGCAACCAGCTCAGCACACTCACCAACAGGGCGATGGCAAGTGCGAGGCGGCTACGCAGGCTGGGCAGTACGGGCATCAGGCAGTTCCCATGAACGGTGCGACTAATTGACGGAAGTCATGAACGGCAACACTGCGCTTTCAACCAGGCAGGGGGATTTTGTAGAGGGTGTCGGCAGGTAGCCGGCCAGGATTAGAAATCTCCTGTAAGTTATATTCCCTATATTTGTAATTCCGGTCATAGCCTGTGCATAAATGATGGCACACCCTCGGCTATACTGCCCTCCATTTGAAAATGCTTCCCGAGGACTGATTGTGAAGAACTGGACTCTGCGTCAACGGATACTCGCGAGTTTTGCCGTCATCATCGCGATCATGTTGTTGATGGTCGTTGCCGCGTATTCCCGGTTGTTGTCGATCGAGTCCAGCGAGGAAAGTGTGCGCAGTGACGCGATTCCCGGTGTCTACTACAGCACCATGATCCGCAGTTCCTGGGTCGAGAGCTACGTGCTGACCCAGCAACTGCTCGGCTTCAACGGCGACGGAGTGATCAGCGTCGCCGACCAGGAACAATACAAGACCTTCGCCAGTCGCCTGCTCGAACAGATCGACAATTACCAGAAGACCATCTTCGATGGCGAAGACCGGGCGCGTTTCGAGCTGTTCAAGCGCGAGCACGAGGCCTATACCAAGGCCCTGGCCAATGTGCTCGACCTCTACCAGCGCAAGCAGAACGATGAAGCGATCCGCCAGTTCAAGCAACAGTTGACGCCGGCCTGGATGAATGGGCGCAAGGAACTCAACGACATCATCCTGCAGAACAAGGACGTTGCCGACAATGCCACCGATGCCATCAACTCCGCAGTGTCGTCGGCGAAGATCAGCATGGTCATTTCCCTGTTGCTCGCGGTGCTTGCCGCGGGTCTGTGCGGCTGGTTGCTGATGCGCGCCATCACTTCACCGATGCAGCGTATCGTCGAGATCCTCGAGATCATGCGTACCGGCGACATGAGCAACCGCCTGAACCTGGAACGCAAGGACGAGTTCGGTTCGGTGGAGACCGGTTTCAACGACATGATGACCGAACTGACCGCCCTGGTGTCCCAGGCGCAGCGCTCGGCGGTGCAGGTGACCACTTCGGTCACCGAGATTGCCGCCACCTCCAAGCAGCAGCAGGCCACGGCCACCGAGACCGCTGCCACCACCACCGAAATCGGTGCGACGTCGCGGGAAATCGCCGCGACCTCCCGTGATCTGGTGCGCACCATGACCGAAGTGTCGTCCGCCGCCGACCAGGCTTCGGTGCTCGCCGGCTCCGGCCAGCAGGGCCTGGCCCGGATGGAGGACACCATGCATTCGGTGATGGGGGCCGCCGAACTGGTGAACTCCAAGCTGGCGATCCTCAACGAGAAGGCCGGCAACATCAACCAGGTGGTGGTGACCATCGTCAAGGTCGCCGACCAGACCAACCTGCTCTCGCTCAACGCCGCCATCGAGGCGGAGAAAGCCGGGGAGTATGGCCGCGGTTTCGCCGTGGTCGCCACCGAGGTGCGGCGTCTGGCCGACCAGACCGCCGTGGCCACCTATGACATCGAGCAGATGGTGCGCGAGATCCAGTCGGCGGTATCCGCCGGTGTCATGGGCATGGACAAGTTTTCCGAGGAGGTGCGCCGCGGCATGTTCGAAGTGCAGCAGGTCGGCGAGCAACTGTCGCAGATCATCCACCAGGTGCAGGCCCTGGCGCCGCGGGTGCTGATGGTCAATGAGGGCATGCAGGCCCAGGCCACCGGCGCCGAGCAGATCAATCTCGCGCTGGTGCAGTTGGGCGATGCCAGCAGCCAGACCGTCGAGTCGCTGCGCCAGGCCAGTTTTGCCATTGACGAGCTGAGTCAGGTCGCGGTCGGCCTGCGCAGCGGCGTCTCGCGTTTCAAAGTCTGATGAGCGAACTGCTGGCCAAGCGCGTTGCCAGCGCGCCGTCCCGGGACAGCCTGTTCCTGGTCTTTCGCATCGGTGGCGAGCGCTACGCCTTGGGCGCCGTGGAGATCGCGGAAGTCCTGCCGCGCCGGCCACTCAAGGCCATCGCCCATGCGCCGGCGTGGGTCGCGGGCGTATTCGCCCATCGTGGCTCGATGGTGCCGGTGATCGACGTCAGTGCCATGACCTTCGGCCAGCCTGCCGTGGACCGCACCAGCACGCGGCTGGTGTTGGTGCGCTACCGGCCCGAGGCGGATGCCGCCAGTGCTTTGCTCGGACTGATTCTCGAACAGGCCACCGATACCCTGCGTTGCAACCCGAACGATTTCCAGCCTTACGGCCTGGACAATCGCCAGGCGCCCTACCTGGGACCGGTACGGGAGGACGGGCAGGGGCTGGTGCAACGTATCCGTGTCAACGACCTGCTCGGGCCAGAGGTGCGTGCGCTGCTGTTTCTCGAATCCGCCGAGGGCCTGTGATGAGCGCCGACCAGCGATTCTTCGATTTTCTCAAGGAACGTATCGGCCTGGATGTCGCCTCGGTCGGGCCGCTGATCATCCAGCGCGCCGTTCGCCAGCGTTGCACTCAACTGCAGATGGAAACGTCCGAGCAGTACTGGGACAGGCTGCAGGCTTCCGTCGATGAGCAGCAGGCGCTGATCGAGGCGGTGATCGTTCCGGAAACCTGGTTTTTCCGCTATCCCGAATCCTTCGCGACACTGGCCCGGCTGGCGACCGAGCGCCAGGAGCAATTGCGTGGCATGCGTGCGCTGAAGATCCTCAGCCTGCCATGCTCCACCGGCGAAGAGCCCTATTCGATCGCCATGGCCCTGCTGGATGCCGGGCTTGCGCCCCACCAGTTCAAGGTCGACGGGATCGATGTCAGCCCGGCGTCGGTCGAGCGCGCCAGGCGTGCGATCTATGGCCGGAACTCGTTTCGCGGCGAGGACATCGGTTTTCGCGAGCGACACTTCACGGCGCTCGACGAGGGCTACCAGGTCAGCGAAAGGGTTCGTGAGCAGGTGCGGTTGCGCGCGGGCAACCTGCTGGAGCCCGGGCTGCTGGCCGGCGAGGTCTATGACTTCGTGTTCTGTCGCAACCTGCTGATCTATTTCGACCTGCCGACCCAGCAGCAGGTCTTCGAGATTCTCAAGCGCCTGACCCATGTCGACGGCGTGCTGTTCATCGGCCCGGCCGAGGGCAACCTGCTGGGCCGGATGGGCATGCGTTCGATCGGTGTGCCGCAGTCGTTCGCCTTTCGCCACCATGCGCCGGCCGAGCCCGAACCCGTGGTGGCTTTTGTGCCGCCAAGCATGCCGCCACCCTTGCCGGCCCGTACCCCGTCCGCCAAGGTTGCCACTCCACGGCCTGGTCTTCGGCCGGCACTGTCCACCGTGCCGCCGTCGGCGCCGCCTCCTGCCAGGCCCGCGGCGTCGGCGGGCGACGCCGCGGGCCTGCTGGCGCGGATTGCCGAACTGGCCAACGAAGGTCGTAGCGACGAGGCCCGTCAGGCCTGTGACAGTTTCCTGCGCCAGCATGAGCCGGTGGCCCAGGTGTTCTACTGGCAGGGCCTGCTGAGCGATGTGGCCGGCAATGCGCGGCAAGCCCAGGCTTTCTACCGCAAGGCGCTGTACCTCGACCCGCAGCACCCGGAGGCCCTGGCGCAACTGGCGGCGCTGCTGGCCGCCCAGGGCGACGTGGCCGGAGCCCGAAGATTGCAGGACCGCGCCGCCCGTAGCGGGCGTGTCGCTGACAGTGAGCGTAAACGATGAGCGGTGTGACAGCCTTGAACCTTATCCATGAAGACGCCGAGGCCATCGACGATTGCTGGAACCGTATCGGTATTCACGGTGACAAGTCCTGCCCGCTGCTGGCTGAGCATATCCATTGTCGCAATTGCGCCGTGTATTCCGCCGCCGCCACCCGCCTGCTGGATCGCTATGCCCTGCGACAGGAAAGTCGCGAGCAGGTTGCACAGCAGGAGGGCGAGGCGGTCGCCACCCGTTCCCTGCTGATGTTCCGTCTCGGCGAGGAGTGGCTGGGCCTGGCCACCCGCTGCCTGGTGGAGATCGCGCCGTTGTGCTCGATTCATTCGTTGCCGCACCAGCGCTCGCGGGCGCTGCTGGGCGTCGCCAATGTGCGCGGGGCGCTGGTGGCTTGCCTGTCGCTGGTGGAGCTTCTGGGACTGGATGCGACGGTCACGGCCGCGCCCGCTGGCCGGGTCATGCCGCGCATGCTGATCATTGCCGCCCCGGGCGGCCCGGTGGTGGTCCCGGTGGATGAGGTGGACGGTATCCATGCCATCGACCAGCGCCTGCTCGATGGTGCGTCCGCGGCAGGTCCCCAGGCCAGCGCCAAGTACACCCGCGGGGTTTTACCCTTCAGGGGGCGCAGCCTGCGCTGGCTGGATGAAGAGCAACTGCTGTCTGCCGTGGCCCGGAGCCTGACATGACCCCCGATCAGATGCGCGACTCGTCGTTGCTCGAACTGTTCACCCTGGAGGCCGAGGCTCAGACCCAGGTGCTCAGCGCCGGCCTGCTGGCGCTGGAGCGCAATCCCACCCAGGCCGACCAGCTCGAAGCCTGCATGCGCGCCGCCCACTCGCTCAAGGGCGCGGCGCGGATCGTCGGTGTCGATGCCGGGGTGAGCGTGGCCCATGTGATGGAGGATTGCCTGGTCAGCGCCCAGGAGGGCCGGCTGTATCTGCAACCCGAGCATATCGACGCCTTGCTGCAGGGCACCGACATGCTCATGCGCATCGCTACCCCCGGTAGTGCCAACGTCGGCCCGGTCGACGTCGAGGCATACCTGCTGTTGATGAAAACGCTGCTCGACCCTTCGGCGTTGAGCGCCCGCATTGCGCCACCGACGGCGGCGGCACCGCCCGTTCTGGAACCGGAGCCGAGCGTGCCGGTGGTGGTGGCCGAGCCTGAACCGTTGCCCGCTCCGAGCGAGCCAGAGCCCGTCGTGCAGCCGAACAGGCGAGCCGCCACCGAAGGCGGCGAGCGGGTGCTGCGGGTCACGGCCGAGCGCCTGAACAGCCTGCTCGACCTGTCGAGCAAATCCCTGGTGGAAACCCAGCGACTCAAGCCCTACCTGGCCAGTCTGCAACGCCTGCGGCGCATGCAGGGCAACAGCCAGCGGGCCCTGGACAGCCTCGGCGATCAGTTGAAAGGTGTAGGCCTGAGCCTGGAGGCCGAGGAGGCGCTGGCCGATGCCCGGCGCCAGTTGGCCGAGTCGCAGCAGATGCTGATCGCGCAGATCGCCGAACTCGACGAGTTCGGCTGGCAGGCCGGCCTGCGTGCCCAGGTGCTTTATGACACGGCCCTGGCCTGCCGCATGCGGCCTTTTGCCGATGTGCTGGGCGGGCAGGCGCGGATGGTCCGCGATCTTGGCCGCAGCCTGGGCAAGCAGGTGCGGCTGGAGATCGAGGGGGAGAAGACCCAGGTCGATCGCGATGTCCTGGAGAAACTCGAGGCACCGCTCACCCACTTGCTGCGCAATGCCGTCGATCACGGTATCGAGAGCCCGGAGCAGCGGGTGCTGGCCGGCAAGCCCGCCGAGGGCCTGATCCGTCTGCGCGCCTCGCATCAGGCCGGCCTGCTGGTGCTGCAACTGCAGGACGACGGTGGAGGTGTCGACCTCGAGCGGTTGCGCCGTAGTATCGTCGAGCGCAAGTTGTCGCCCGCCGAAACCGCCGCGCAGCTCAGCGAGGAGGAGTTGCTGACCTTCCTGTTCCTGCCCGGCTTCAGCCTGCGCGACAAAGTCACCGAGGTGTCCGGACGCGGTGTCGGCCTGGATGCCGTGCAGCACATGGTTCGGCAACTGCACGGTGCGGTCGTGCTGGAGCAGACGACCGGGCAGGGCAGCCGTTTCCATCTGGAAGTGCCGTTGACCCTGTCGGTGGTGCGCAGCCTGGTGGTCGAGGTGGGAGGGGAGGCCTATGCCTTCCCGCTGGCGCATATCGAGCGGATGCTCGATCTACCGACGGAAGACATCGTGCAACTGGAGGGGCGCCAGCATTTCTGGTACGAAGGTCGCCATGCCGGCCTGGTTGCCGCCAGCCAACTGCTGCAACGGCCGGCCAGCGATCATGTCGGCGATACCCTCAAGGTCGTGGTGATCCGCGAGCGTGACGCGGTCTACGGGCTGGCGGTCGAGCGTTTCATCGGCGAGCGCACCCTGGTGGTGCTGCCGCTCGATCCGCGCCTGGGCAAGGTCCAGGACATTTCCGCCGGGGCCTTGCTCGATGATGGCTCGGTGGCGTTGATCGTCGATGTCGAAGACATGCTGCGTTCGGTGGACAAGCTGCTCAACACCGGTCGCCTGGAACGTATCGACCGGCGCAGTCGTCAGTCCAGCGAGGTGGCGCGCAAGCGCATCCTGGTGGTCGACGACTCCCTGACCGTGCGCGAACTGCAGCGCAAGCTGCTGATCAACCGGGGCTACGAGGTCGCGGTGGCGGTGGATGGCATGGACGGTTGGAACGTGTTGCGCGCCGAGGATTTCGATCTGCTGATCACCGACATCGATATGCCGCGCATGGATGGCATCGAGTTGGTCACGCTGTTGCGCCGCGATAGCCGTCTGCAGTCGTTGCCGGTGATGGTGGTTTCGTACAAGGATCGCGAAGAGGACCGTCGACGTGGACTGGACGCCGGAGCCGACTATTATCTGGCCAAGGCCAGTTTCCATGACGATGCCTTGCTCGATGCGGTGGTGGAACTGATAGGAGGCGCTCAGGGATGAGGATCGCGATCGTCAATGACATGCCCATGGCCGTCGAGGCCTTGCGCCGTGCCCTCGCGTTCGAGCCGGCACACCAGGTGATCTGGGTGGCGAACAATGGCGCCGATGCGGTGAAACTGTGCGCCGAGAATACCCCGGACCTGATCCTGATGGACCTGATCATGCCGGTGATGGATGGCGTGGAGGCCACGCGACGGATCATGGCCGAGTCGCCCTGCGCGATCGTCATCGTCACCGTCGACCGCCAGCAGAACGTGCACCGGGTATTCGAGGCCATGGGCCACGGGGCGCTGGACGTGGTCGATACGCCGGCCATCGGTGGTGCCAGTCCGCGGGACGCCGCCGCTCCTTTGTTGCGCAAGATCCTCAATATCAGTTGGCTGATCGGCCAGCGCGGCAGCCGGGTCCGCAGCGTCCCGACGCCCGATGAGAATGGCGGAAACCGGCAGAAACTGGTGGCCATCGGCTCCTCGGCCGGCGGCCCGGCTGCCCTGGAAAATCTGCTCAAGGGCCTGCCGGCCGATTTTCCCGCGGCGATCGTGCTGGTACAGCATGTCGACCAGGTGTTCGCCGCCGGCATGGCCGAATGGTTGGGCAGCGCCTGCGGTTTGCCGGTCAGGCTGGCCCGCGATGGCGAGCCACCGCAGAACGGTACGGTGCTGCTGGCTGGCACCAACCACCATATCCGTCTGTTGCAGAATGGCGCGCTGGCCTATACCGCCGAACCGGTGAACGAGATTTATCGCCCCTCCATCGATGTGTTCTTTGAAAGCGTTGCCAATTACTGGAAGGGTGACGCGGTGGGCGTGTTGCTCACCGGCATGGGCCGCGATGGTGCCCAGGGCTTGAAGTTGATGCGTGAGCGAGGCTACCTGACGATCGCCCAGGATCAGGACAGCAGCGCGGTGTACGGGATGCCCAAGGCGGCAGCTGCTATCGATGCCGCGGTGGAAATTCGCTCACTGAACAGAATCGCGCCACGTCTGCTGGAGATATTTCCAACATGAGCCCTACAACCGGCACTCGTGGCTTGAATGCAGTGAATCAGGTGACCACGCATGAATGATTTAGAGCTGGAGGAATTCAAACCCGCCGATGAAAACGCCGCGATGGTGCTGCTGGTCGACGACCAGGCCATGATCGGCGAGGCGGTGCGGCGGGGGCTGGCCACGGAGGCGAACATCGATTTTCACTTCTGTGCCGACCCCCACCAGGCTATCGCCCATGCGATCAGGATCAAGCCGACGGTGATCCTGCAGGACCTGGTGATGCCCGGGCTCGATGGCCTGAGCCTGGTGCGCGAGTACCGCAACCACCCGGCCACCAAGGACATCCCGATCATCGTGCTGTCGACCAAGGAGGACCCGCTGATCAAGAGCGCGGCGTTTTCCGCCGGGGCCAACGATTATCTGGTCAAGTTGCCGGATACCATCGAGCTGGTGGCGCGGATCCGCTACCACTCGCGCTCTTACATTATGCTGTTGCAGCGCGATGCCGCCTATCGCGCCTTGCGCCTGAGCCAGCAGCAGTTGCTCGACACCAACCTGGTGTTGCAGCGGCTGATGAACTCGGACGGCCTGACCGGACTGTCCAATCGCCGGCATTTCGACGAGTACCTGGAACTGGAATGGCGGCGGGCCCAGCGCGAGCAGACACAGTTGTCGCTGCTGATGATCGATGTCGATTACTTCAAGTCCTATAACGACAGTTTTGGCCACCTCGAGGGTGACGAGGCCTTGCGCCAGGTCGCCGGAGCGATTCGCGAGGCCAGCAGCCGGCCTTCGGACCTGCCGGCGCGCTACGGTGGCGAGGAGTTTTCGCTGGTACTGCCCAACACCTCGCACGGTGGTGCGCGGCTGGTGGCGGAGAAACTGCGCCAGAACGTGGCAGGCCTGAATATCCCGCACAGGATGCCGAGCGAGGGCTCGGTGCTGACCATCAGCATCGGCTTGTCGACCGTGGTCCCGCAACAAGGCAGCCACTGCCGGGAACTGATCCTGGCCGCCGACAAGGGGCTGTACCTGGCCAAGCACAACGGGCGCAACCAGGTGGGTATCGGCCAGCAGTGATTCGAACCGCGGTGGATTACCGTGATGGCGGGCTTTGCCCCGCCAAGCGGGCTGCCGGGACGGTGACAATTGCGTTATACTCGCCGGCTTTCAAAAGTTCACCGACGAGTGCTGCCCGCCATGGAAATCAACCCGATCCTTAACAGTATCAAGGACCTGTCCGAGCGCTCCGAAACTATTCGGGGGTATCTTTGACTACGATCAAAAGCATGAACGCCTGATCGAAGTCAATCGCGAGCTCGAAGACCCTAGCGTCTGGAGCAACCCCGAGTACGCCCAGAACCTGGGCCGCGAGCGTGCCACCCTGGCTCAGATCGTCGAGACCCTGGACGAAATGTCCAGCGGTCTGAGCGATGCCAGCGACCTGCTGGAAATGGCCGCGGCCGAGGAAGACCAGGGCGCGGTCGACGATGTCGCCGCCGAGGTCGAGCGCCTGCGCGAAATCCTCGAGAAGCTGGAATTCCGCCGGATGTTCAGCGGCGAAATGGACCAGAACCACGCCTACCTGGACATCCAGGCCGGCTCCGGCGGTACCGAGGCCCAGGACTGGGCCAACATCCTGCTGCGCATGTACCTGCGCTGGGCCGACAAGCGCGGTTTCGACGCCACCATCATGGAACTGTCCGCCGGCGAAGTCGCCGGGATCAAGGGCGCTACCGTGCACATCAAGGGCGAGTACGCCTTTGGCTGGCTGCGCACCGAAATCGGCGTGCACCGTCTGGTGCGCAAGAGCCCGTTCGACTCCGGCAACCGTCGCCACACCTCGTTCTCGGCGGTGTTCGTCTCGCCGGAAATCGATGACAACATCGAAATCGACATCAACCCGGCGGACCTGCGGATCGACACCTATCGTTCCTCCGGTGCCGGTGGCCAGCACGTCAACACTACCGACTCGGCGGTGCGTATCACCCACGTGCCGACCAACACCGTGGTCAGTTGCCAGAACGAGCGTTCCCAGCACGCGAACAAGGACACCGCCATGAAGATGTTGCGGGCGCGCCTGTACGAGCAGGAAATGCAGAAGCGCAACGCCGCTTCCCAGGCCCTGGAAGATTCCAAGTCGGACATCGGCTGGGGGCACCAGATCCGTTCCTACGTGCTCGATGCCTCGCGGATCAAGGACCTGCGCACCAACATCGAACGCAGCGACTGCGACAAGGTGCTGGACGGCGATATCGACGAATACCTGGTAGCCAGCCTCAAGCAGGGGCTGTAAGACGCTACTGTGGGAGCCGGCTTGCTGGCGATCCCCGGCCGCAGGCCGGGGGCAACGAACCTGTGATGGAAAATTTAAAGACATGAGCGACCAACAACTCGACCCGCAAGCCCTGCAACAGGAAGAAAACGCCCTGATCGCCCTGCGCAAGGAAAAGCTTGCCGCCGAGCGCAGCAAGGGCAATGCCTTCCCCAACGACTTCCGCCGTGACGCCTACTGTGAAGACCTGCAGAAACAGTACGCCGACAAGACCAAGGAAGAACTGGCAGAAGCGGCGATTCCGGTCAAGGTTGCCGGTCGCATCATGCTCAACCGCGGTTCGTTCATGGTGATCCAGGACATGTCCGGGCGCATCCAGGTCTACGTCAACCGCAAGACCCTCTCGGAAGAGACCCTGGCGGCGGTGAAGACCTGGGACCTGGGCGATATCATCAGCGCCGAAGGCACCCTGGCCCGTTCCGGCAAGGGCGACCTGTACGTCGAAATGACCGACGTGCGCCTGCTGACCAAGTCGCTGCGTCCGCTGCCGGACAAGCACCACGGCCTGACCGACACCGAGCAGCGCTATCGCCAGCGCTACGTCGACCTGATCGTCAACGAGGACACCCGCCAGACCTTCCGCGTGCGTTCGCAGGTCATCGCCCACATCCGCAGCTTCATGATGAAGCGTGATTTCATGGAAGTGGAAACGCCGATGCTGCAGACCATTCCCGGGGGGGCCGCGGCCAAGCCGTTCGAAACCCACCACAACGCGCTGGACATGGGCATGTACCTGCGGATCGCGCCGGAACTGTACCTCAAGCGCCTGGTGGTCGGTGGCTTCGAGCGCGTGTTCGAGATCAACCGCAACTTCCGTAACGAAGGTGTTTCGACCCGGCACAACCCCGAGTTCACCATGCTCGAGTTCTACCAGGCCTACGCCGACTACGAAGACAACATGGACCTGACCGAAGAACTGTTCCGTGAACTGGCCCAGGCCGTTCTGGGCAGCACCGACGTGCCTTACGGCGACAAGGTGTTCCACTTCGGCGAGCCGTTCGCCCGCATGTCGGTGTTCGACTCGATCCTCAAGTACAACCCGGAACTGACCGAAGCCGATCTGCTGGATGTCGACAAGGCTCGCGAAATCGCCAGGAAGGCCGGTGCCAAGGTGCTCGGTCACGAAGGTCTGGGCAAGCTGCAGGTGATGATTTTCGAAGAGCTGGTCGAGCACAAGCTGGAGCAGCCGCACTTCATCACCGAGTACCCGTTCGAAGTGTCGCCGCTGGCGCGTCGCAACGACAAGAACCCTAACGTCACCGACCGCTTCGAACTGTTCATCGGCGGCCGTGAAATCGCCAACGCCTACTCGGAACTCAACGACGCCGAGGACCAGGCCGAACGCTTCAAGGCCCAGGTGGCGGAGAAGGATGCCGGTGACGACGAGGCCATGCACTACGACGCCGATTTCGTCCGTGCCCTGGAGTACGGCATGCCTCCGACCGCCGGTGAGGGTATCGGCATCGACCGCCTGGTGATGCTGCTGACCAACGCACCGTCGATCCGTGACGTCATCCTGTTCCCGCACATGCGTCCGCAAGCATAAGATCGTCGTTGAAAAAGCCGCCCTCGCAAGGCGGCTTTTTTATTTGCGTTGGTACTGAAGTTTCAGATTATTACAAGAGAGGAATACCTGTAGTGAACCGTGCAATGGCTCAAGAAGGGGCTGCTGGCGTGGCCAGCGCGTTGGCTGAAAGCGTTCAGTACCAGGGACGCAAGGCCAGCCGACAGGGCAGTGAGCAACGGCGACAGGACATTCTCAATGCAGCCATGCGGATCGTCGTGCGTGACGGCGTGCGTGGCGTGCGCCACCGCGCAGTGGCCGCCGAGGCGGGCGTGCCGTTGTCGGCCACCACCTACTACTTCAAGGACATCGACGACCTGCTGACCGATACCTTTGCCCAGTACGTCGAGCGCAGCGCGGCCTACATGGCCAAGCTGTGGGAGAACAACGAAGGCCTGTTGCGCGAGATGGTCGCCTACGGTGACGGCAGCCCCGCCTCGCGGGCGCAACTGGCCGACGAGATCGCCCGGCTGACCGCCGATTATGTCCAGCGCCAGTTGCACAACCGCCGCGAGTACCTGATGGCCGAGCAGGCGTTTCGCCAGGAGGCGCTGCTCAACCCGCGCCTGGCGCAGCTGGTGCGCGCGCACCAGCAGATTCTCCTGCGTGGCTCCTGCCAGTTCTTCCAGGTGCTGGGCTCCAGGCAGCCGGAACAGGATGCCAAAGTGTTGACGGCGATTATCGGCCGGATGGAATATCAGGGCCTTCTCGACGATGCAGAGCCCGAGAGCGAGCAGGATCGGCTCGGGATTCTCACCCGTTACATGCATCTGGTGCTGGCCTCCGTCTAAGCTACAGGGCACGGCCAATTACCGCAGCGACGATCAGGAGTGTTTCTTGGACGAATACCAGCAGACGATACGCAGCCTGTCCGATCGCATTGTGTCGGCACAGACACCGATTCGCGTGCTCGATGCGGTGAAATGGGACGAGAGCATCCGCAAGGGCTTTCTCAAGGCCAAGGGCAAGGAAATGCCGGCGGTGGACCGCGACTACTACGCCGCGCGGCCGCTGTCGTTCGACTCCGGCGCGGTCAAGCTGGAGTTGCAGAACATCGAGCGCGACATCACTCGCCAGCTCGGCCAGTTCAGCCCCGTCGGGCAGATCATGCGGCGCATGTGCCGGGAGTACCGCATGGTCGTGCGCATGCTCGAGGCCCGCGGCACCCCGGACTTCGGGCTGATTTCCCAGGAACTCTACGGCGCCGCTTCCGATGCCTTCCACGCCGGCGACCCGACCCTGGCCGACCTCGGCCTGATGCTGTCCGACTACCTGAACAACATCGACGGCCGTGGCGACCTCAAGGACGAACCCAAGACCCTGACCGCCAAGGACGCCGTCGACATGCTGCAGCGGCGACTGAACAAGGTGTTCGGCGAGGCCGAGGAAACCATCCGGGTGTTCGAATCGGACGGTATTGTCGCCGACGCGGCGGCCGGTGCCGACTACATCAAGATCCGCGCCGATGCGCTGTTCAACACCCGGGATGTGCGGGCGCTGGAGGTGCATGAGGGGCTGGTGCACGTCGGCACCACGCTCAACGGGCTTAACCAGCCGATCTGCACCTTCCTGTCCAAGGGCCCGCCCTCCTCGACGGTGACCCAGGAAGGTCTGGCGATCCTGATGGAAATCATCACCTTCGCCTCCTACCCGAGCCGCCTGCGCAAGCTGACCAACCGCACCCGGGCCATCGATATGGTCGAGCAGGGCGCGGACTTCCTCCAGGTGTTCGAGTTCTTCCGCGAGCAGGGTTTCGAAATGGCGGAAAGCTACGGCAATGCCAGCCGGGTGTTCCGCGGCTCGGTGCCGAACGGGCTGCCGTTCACCAAGGACCTGTCGTACCTCAAGGGCTTCATCATGGTCTACAACTACATCCAGCTGGCCGTGCGCAAGGGCAAGCTCGAACAGGTGCCGCTGCTGTTCTGTGGCAAGACCACCCTGGAGGACATGCGCACCCTGCGCCAACTGGTGGACGAGGGGCTGGTGACGCCGCCGAAATACCTGCCGGAGCAGTTCCGTGACATGAATGCGCTGTCGGCCTGGATGTGCTTCAGCAACTTCCTCAATCACCTGAGCCTGGATCGGATCGAGGCGGATTATTCCAATATCCTCTGATCCGGAATCTTACGTCGTCCCTGTAGGAGCGGGCTTGCCCGCGAAGGCGCCCTTCAAGTTGACGCATTACTTCAGGGAGTGCCTCTTCGCGGGCAAGCCCAGCTCCTACAGGGAACGGTGTCGTGGCCACTGAATTCCGCGAGGTTTCAACCGGATGAGAATCCTAGGCATCCTCTGCCTGCTCCTGACCCTGAACGGCTGCAGCTCGCTGCTGTTCTATCCCGAGCCCGGCTTGCCGTTCACTCCGGACAAGGCCCATCTTGAATACCGCGACGTCACCCTGACCACCGCCGACGGCACCCGTTTGCGGGCCTGGTGGCTGCCGGCCAAGGCCGGCGTGCCGGTCAAGGGCACGGTGCTGCACCTGCATGGCAACGGTGGCAACCTGTCGATGCACCTGGGCGGCAGTTGGTGGCTGCCGGAGCAGGGCTACCAGGTGTTGTTGGTCGATTACCGGGGTTATGGCCTGTCCGCGGGCGAGCCAAGCCTGCCGGCGGTCTACCAGGATATCGACGCCGCGTTCCAGTGGCTGGAGCAGGCTCCGGAGGTCCAGGGCAAGCCGCTGGTGGTCCTCGGGCAGAGCCTCGGCGGTGCGATGGCGGTGCATTACCTGGTCGAGCACCCTGGCTACCAGCCCCGTCTCAAGGCCTTGGTGCTCGATGGCGTGCCCGCCAGCTATCGCGCGGTGGGGCAGTTTGCCCTGAGCGGCTCCTGGCTGACCTGGCCGTTCCAGGTGCCGCTGTCCTGGCTGGTGCCGGATGGCGACAGCGCGATTCATTCCATGGCGCAACTCAAAGGCGTGCCCAAGCTGATCTTCCAGAGTATCGACGACCCGCTGGTACCGATGGACAACGGTATTGTCCTGTATCAGGCCGCACCGCCGCCAAGAGTGCTACAACTGACCCGCGGCGGGCATGTGCAGACCTTCGCCGACCCGACCTGGCGCCAGGTGATGTTGCGCTATCTCGAGGACCCGCAGCATTTCGATGGCCTGCGTCGTCTGGGCGAGATCCCCAATTATCCCGCTGCCCCGAATTCGACTGTTGAACCAGAGAGCCCGCAATGACCGAAGAACGCAACGCCATTCCCCTGATCATCACCGGTATCTGCAGCATCATCGGCACCGTGGGCTGCCTGTGGTACTACGGCTACCTGCACTTCGCCAAGCCGGAGGATGCGTTGGAGCTCAACCAGTTCACCATGCTCAAGACCATCCCGGGGGAGGACTACAAGGTCTCGCTGACGCCGGCCAACCAGGTGGCCCAGTGCATCGACGGCGTGCTGGTGCTGTTCGACACCGAGCAGAAAGGCCTGACCGGTGTGCTGGTCAACGACAAGAAGCAGGCGGTGCGCTGCATGGGCCAGGAGACGCCCAGGCTGGAGCAGTGAGCTGGCGGCCTGCCGTATGAAAAAGCCCCGCCTGGTCCGACCAGGCGGGGCTTTTCCATTGGCGCGTCGAACGATCAGTAGTTGCTGCTGACCGAGGAGCGCGGTGCGACGGGCTGATTGTCGTTGGAGATGGTCACTTCCACGCGACGGTTCATCGCACGGCCGGAGACGCTGCCGTTATCCGCGACCGGATACTCCTTGCCATAGCCCTGGGTGACAATGCGGCTCGGGTCGACGCCCATTTTGATCAGGGCCACCTGGACCGAGGTCGCGCGGCGTTCGGACAGGCTCTGGTTGTAGGCCGCGGTACCGGTGCTGTCGGTGTAGCCCTCGACGATCACCTTGCGGTCGGGGTTCTGCTGGAGGAATTGCGCCAGCTTGCTGATGTTGGCCAGGCCATTGGGCTTGAGTTCGGCCTTGTTGGTGGCGAACAGGACGTCACCGAAGGTCACCAGAGTGCCGCGATCGGTCTGCTTGGCGTTAAGGCTTTCCTGCAACTGGCGGATCTGCGCGTCGCGGGCGTCCAGGCGGGCCTGGGCCCGTTGCGCGGCGGCGTTCTTCAGGTTGGCCTCGGCGGTGCGCAGGGCGATGGTCTGCTTGGCGACTTCGACACGCTGGTTGGTCAGATAGGCCAACTGGTCGACGACCTTTTCATCCTCACGGTTCTGATAGGCCTTGTCCGCCTTGTCCAGGTAGTCGCTGGCGTCCTTGGTTTCCAGGGCCGCCACCTTGCTCGCCTGCGGGTCGGCCTGCAGGCCGGAGAAGTTGGTGCGCGCCTGTTCCAGGTTGGGGTTGGGCGGGGTGGAGCAGGCGGCGAGGCCGACGCTCATGGCCAGCAGGGCGGGGATCATCAATTGATTGCGCATAATGTTCGTCCTTTATTCTGTCCGTTGAAACTTCAGGCTACGGCAGCGCTTACTGCGCCGGCTGCACCACGGGCCGCTGGCTTTCCTGGCGCAGTTCCTGAACACCTTTCTGGGCATCCTTCACGGCCAGTTCGGCCTTGGCGGCCTGGGCCTTGCGTTCGGCGACGCGGGCATCCCACTCGGCCTGCTCGGCCAGGCGACGGGCGTCGTCGTACTTCTTGTCATGCATGGCCAGCTCGGCCTGCTTGAGCTTGTCCTGGGCCGATTTCATTTCCACGGCCGCGTATTCGGTACCGCCGGCGCTGACGGCGCTGTTGACGGCGGACTGGGTCACCGCGTACTGCTCGCTCGGCGGGTTTCCGGCACAGCCGGCCAGGATGAAGCTGGTACCCAGTGCCAGAGCGGCCAGTTTCAGCCCGCGCAGGTGGTTGAACGAGGATGTGACTGTGCTGGTTTTCATGGTCTTCAACTCCATTGGATAGCTCCTGAAAAACATCAATCCCCATCACGGGCCCGAGGGCCTTCAGCGCAGACCCCGCCGTCTCGGCCGGGCATTTTTCGCAGCAGCTGTGCCAGTGATGGCTACTGGCTGTGACCTGAGGCTTTTTTGAATAGTTCAGCGGATATGGCCAATCGCCCGAAAAAAATGCTGACTGATCGGTCAATTCGGAAAATCTGAACTTTTGCGTGCCGCAGCGGTATCCCGGCTCGGTCGGGAGCCAGGAATACCGGGGCTTGCGGGAGCGTGGCGGGTTTCTTCAGTGCTTGGATTCGTCGGTCCCGGAAGACAGATTATGCAGATAGCGGCGTGATAGTGTCAGGAAGCGCGGGGTGGCACCGACGTCTTCGTACAAGGGATCACCTTCCTCGTCGGTGGCGACCACATGCTGACCCTGGACGTAGGGGAAACTCGCTTCAAGCTCCTCAAGGGCGGCGCCGATCAGTTCGCCGAGCAGTTCCTCGGGGCTGCGCTTGGGGTACATTTCGGTGATCGCGGCGAGGCGGGCGGCCGCTTCCACGTCCAGATGAACGGCGTAGCCGGTGTCGGTCAGGCGACCCTTGGCATTCTCTTCCCAGTGCTGGGCTAGCTCACGGATTTTCATGGTGACCTCAATTCATACCCGCCGACGGCGGGGATCGATGAGTGACCGGGTTGGCATTGACGCCGGGCCGGCCGTCAGCCCCGCGCAGGGCTGCTCAATCATCAGACTAGCTCCTGGCGGTGAGGTTCGACGGGGAATTTCCGGAGGTGGCGATCGACCTGCCGACTTGTAGGCACTTGTCGCAGTGGTGCACTCTTGGGGGAGGGAAGCGTCCCAAAGTCCGCTGGAGAGCCTGCCGATGTCAGATATCGATGTGCGTTTGCGAGAAGACGTTCACCTGCTGGGTGAGTTGCTGGGCAATACCATCCGCGACCAGCATGGCGAGGAATTCCTCGACAAGATCGAGCGCATTCGCAAGAGCGCCAAGGCCGATCGCAGCGATGCGGCCAGTACCGAACTGAGTGCCAGTCTCGATGATCTCGGTGACGACGAGTTGCTGCCGGTGGTCCGGGCCTTCAACCAGTTTCTCAACCTGGCGAACATCGCCGAGCAGTACCAACTGATTCATCGTCGCGACGAATCCCAGCCAGCTCCGTTCGAGTCGCGGGCGCTGCCGGAACTGCTGGCCCGGCTGCAGGCCGAGGGCCATGACCCGGAATCCCTCGCGCGGCAACTGGCGCGCCTGGACATCGAATTGGTGCTGACCGCGCACCCGACCGAGGTGACGCGGCGCACGCTGATCCAGAAGTACGACGCCATCGCCGCGCAACTGGCGCTGCAGGACCACCGCGACCTCACCGGCGCCGAGCGCGAGCAGATCCGCCAGCGCCTGCAGCGGCTGATCGCCGAGGCCTGGCACACCGAGGAGATCCGTCGCACCCGGCCGACCCCGGTGGATGAAGCCAAATGGGGCTTTGCGGTAATCGAGCATTCACTCTGGCAGGCGATCCCGAATTATCTGCGCAAGGCCGACCAGGCCCTGCATGCCGCCACTGGTCTGCACCTGCCGCTGGAGGCGGCACCGATCCGCTTCGCTTCCTGGATGGGCGGCGACCGCGACGGCAACCCCAACGTCACGGCCAGGGTGACCCGTGAAGTCCTGCTGTTGGCCCGCTGGATGGCGGCCGACCTGTACCTGCGCGATGTCGATCACCTGGCCGCCGAGCTGTCGATGCAGCATGCCAGCGAGGCCTTGCTGGCCCGGGCCGGCAACAGTGTCGAGCCCTATCGGGCGGTGCTCAAGCAGCTGCGCGAGCGGCTGCGCGCGACCCGCCAGTGGGCCCATGATTCGCTGGAGTCCACCCAGCCGGCTTCGGACCAGGTCCTGCGCGACAATCACGACCTGCTGGAACCGTTGCAACTGTGCTATCGCTCCCTGCACGAATGCGGTATGGGGGTGATCGCCGACGGGCCGTTGCTCGACTGCCTGCGGCGTGTGGTGACCTTCGGCCTGTTCCTGGTGCGCCTGGACGTGCGCCAGGATTCGTCGCGGCATGCCGCGGCGATGAGCGAGATCACCGACTACCTGGGCCTGGGGCGCTACGAGGACTGGGATGAGGATGCCCGGTTGACCTTCCTGATCCGCGAGCAAGGCAGCCGTCGTCCGTTGTTGCCCTCGTATTTCAAGCCCTCGGCGGACACCGCCGAGGTGCTGGCGACCTGCCGGGAAATCGCCGCGGCACCGGCGGCCTCTCTGGGGTCCTATGTGATTTCCATGGCCGGTGCGGCTTCCGACGTGCTTCTGGTGCAACTGTTGCTCAAGGAGTGCGGTGTACTGCGGCCGATGCGCGTAGTGCCGCTGTTCGAGACCCTGGCCGACCTGGACAATGCCGGGCCGGTGATGGAGCGTCTGTTGCTGCTGCCCGGCTACCGCTCGCGCCTGCAGGGGCCGCAGGAGGTGATGATCGGCTATTCCGACTCGGCCAAGGATGCCGGTACCACCGCCGCCGCCTGGGCCCAGTACCGCGCCCAGGAGCGGCTGGTGGAAATCTGCCGGGAGCAACAGGTCGAACTGCTGCTGTTCCATGGTCGCGGTGGCACCGTCGGCCGTGGCGGCGGCCCGGCCCATGCGGCGATCCTGTCGCAGCCGCCCGGCTCGGTGGCGGGGCGTTTCCGTACCACCGAACAGGGCGAAATGATCCGCTTCAAGTTCGGCCTGCCGGACATCGCCGAACAGAACCTCAACCTGTACCTGGCGGCTGTGCTGGAGGCCACCCTGCTGCCGCCGCCACCGCCGCAACCGGCCTGGCGCAAGCTGATGGACGAATTGGCGGCGGATGGGGTGCGGGCCTACCGCGCCGAAGTCCGCGACAACCCACAGTTCGTCGAGTATTTCCGCCAGTCGACCCCGGAGCAGGAACTGGGACGCCTGCCGCTGGGCAGTCGGCCGGCCAAGCGCCGGGCCGGCGGCATCGAAAGCCTGCGGGCGATTCCCTGGATCTTCGGCTGGACCCAGACCCGGCTGATGCTGCCGGCCTGGCTCGGCTGGGAGACGGCCCTGCGCCATGCGCTGGAGCGCGGGCAGGGCAAGCTGCTGGAGCAGATGCGTGAGCAATGGCCCTTCTTCCGTACCCGCATCGATATGCTGGAGATGGTGCTGGCCAAGGCCGACAACGACATTGCACGCTCCTATGACGAGCGTCTGGTGGAGGCGGAACTGCTGCCGTTGGGTGTGCACTTGCGCGACCTATTGTCGCAGGCCTGTTCGGTGGTACTGGGGCTGACCGGCCAGTCGCAACTGCTGGCCCACAGTCCGGAGACCCTGGAGTTCATTCGCCTGCGCAACATCTATCTGGATCCCCTGCATCTTTTGCAGGCCGAGTTGCTGGCCCGTACGCGGCGTCAGGAAAGTACCCAGGACAGCCCTCTGGAACAGGCTTTGCTGGTATCCGTGGCGGGTATCGCCGCGGGGCTGCGCAATACCGGCTGAGGGCGTGGGGCAACTGAGTTGCAGCCTGTGGGGCGGGTACGAGCGCCCGGTCAGTGGCGGTCGTACCCGTGTGCGCGACACCCCGTGGCCGCCCGGTGGCGCGCGGTAGCAGGTTTGCGCGGTTGCAGGGGGGCGAGTCGTTGCGACTTTGGGCGTCTTGTGTGGGGTCGGTCGGCTGTGTATCTTGATCAGCCCTTGGCCGTTTGGGCGGCTGTCACCCTATTGTTGAGATTGGCCCCACGCGGCGAATCCGAGCGTTTCTAAATAAAAAATTGAGGAGCACATCGATGCGCGTCATTCTGCTGGGAGCTCCCGGGGCCGGTAAAGGTACTCAGGCTAAGTTCATCACCGAGAAATTCGGCATCCCGCAAATCTCCACCGGCGACATGCTGCGTGCCGCGGTCAAGGCCGGCACCGAGCTGGGCGTCAAGGCCAAGGGCATCATGGATGCCGGTGGCCTGGTTTCCGATGACCTGATCATCGCGCTGGTCAAGGACCGTATTGCCCAGGCCGATTGCGCCAAGGGTTTCCTGTTCGACGGTTTCCCACGCACTATTCCCCAGGCCGAAGCGCTGGTACAGGCCGGTGTCGAGCTGGACCACGTGGTCGAGATCGCCGTCGATGATGAGGAGATCGTCCAGCGTATTGCCGGCCGGCGCGTGCACGAGGCTTCCGGTCGCGTCTACCATGTCGTCTACAATCCGCCGAAGGTCGAGGGCAAGGACGATGTGACTGGCGAAGAACTGGTCCAGCGCAAGGACGACACCGAGGAAACCGTTCGTCATCGCCTGTCGGTCTACCATTCCCAGACCAAGCCGCTGGTGGACTTCTACCAGAAGCTGTCGGCTGCCCAGGGCAAGCCAAAGTACAGCCACATCGCTGGCGTCGGCTCGGTCGAAGCGATCACCGGCAAGGTGCTCGAAGCGTTGAACTGATCCTCGCGTCGCCTCTCCACAACAGCCCGCTTGCGGGCTGTTGTTGTTTATACTGTCGCACTTTTTCATTCTGACCTGACGGAAACACCGATGAGCACCTTGCTGGCCCTGGACACCGCGACTGAAGCCTGCTCCGTCGCCTTGCTGCATGACGGCAAGGTGACGAGCCACTATGAGGTGATCCCGCGCCTGCATGCGCAGAAGCTGCTGCCGATGATCCAGCAGTTGCTGGCGGATGCGGGGATCGGCTTGTCGGCGGTGGATGCGATTGCCTTCGGTCGCGGTCCGGGCGCCTTTACCGGGGTACGGATCGCCATTGGCGTGGTCCAGGGCCTGGCCTTCGCCCTGGACCGGCCGGTACTGCCGGTCTCCAACCTGGCGGTGCTGGCCCAGCGGGCGTTGCGCGAGCATGGCGCCAGCCAGGTTGCCGCCGCCATCGATGCGCGGATGGACGAGGTGTACTGGGGCTGCTATCGCGAGGAGGCCGGGGAGATGCGACTGGCCGGTGTCGAGGCGGTGCTGCCACCGGAAATCGCGATGCTGCCGGAGGGGGCCGAAGGCTCCTGGTTCGGTGCGGGGACCGGCTGGGGTTATGGCGAGCGCATCAGGGTCGCGCTGAGCGGCCAGGATGCTGGCATGCTCCCCGATGCCCGGGACCTGCTGGCCCTGGCCCGATTTGCCTGGGCGCGCGGCGAAGCCATCGTTGCCGACCAGGCACAGCCGGTCTACCTGCGTGACAAGGTTGCCACGCCCAAGGCGCGCTGAGGGGGCAAATTTTCAAGCTACACTGAAGCTTGAAGTCGGGCGCTCGGGATGTCGCTCGTAGCAGTCAAAAATGTGCCGTACGTCATGTTTTGCACACGCAGGCGGCGTTGTGTGAAAACCTTCTATTGGTTATGTGGTCTGGTTATCACTTGGACAATAGCCATGCACGGCAAGTGCTGCTAAATTGCCATCATCGACACCGAGCATGCCACAATGCGTATAGACGGCGTTTCATCACAGTCCTATTCCATCAAGCGCAAGCCTCGCAAGGGCGGCGTGGTGCTGGACGCCGATGAGGAACTGCTTGCCGGCGACAGCGAGGACCTCTCCGAAGTCGCTGCCCGTGCCGAGGCTGCCGGTGAGCGCCTGGCCAACCTGCCAGCCCGTCCCCAGGACATGATCTTCCACCGCGCCATGAAAAGAAGTGTCGCCACCGCGCTGGCCAGCTATCTGACCACCGCCGGTTTCGTCGAGTGGGACATGGAAGTGTTGGGGCTCGACCTGCATATCTGATCTAATCGGTGGCATGACCGATTCAGTTCTTCCCTACTACCTTGGTTGTCCGTCCTGGAGTGAAAATGCCTGGCGCGAGTTCCTGTACCCGGAAAACGCCCGTCCGACTGACTTTCTCGGTCTGTATTCCCAGGTTTTCAACGCTGTCGAAGGCAACACCACGTTCTATGCCCGGCCCTCGCCGGCCACGGTGGAACGTTGGGCGCAGACCATGCCGGAGCACTTTCGCTTCACCGCCAAGTTCCCCCGGGATATCAGCCATGGTGGCGACCTGCGGGCCCAATTGCCGGCGGCCGAGCAGTTCCTGCAACTGCTCCAGCCGCTGGGCGCGCGGGTATCGCCGTTATGGCTGCAACTGCCGGCGAGTTTCGCCCCTCATCGGCTGAACGAACTGACCGGATTCATCGACAGCCTGCAGCGACCGCTGGCCGTCGAGGTGCGTCATTCCGAGTTCTTCGCCAAGGGCGATGCCGAGCGGATGCTCAACCGATTGCTGCTGGAGCGTGGAGTGGAGCGCATCTGTCTCGATCCGCGGGCGCTCTTCAGTTGCACCTCGACCGAGCCTGCGGTGCTGCATGCCCAGTCGAAGAAGCCCAGGGTGCCGCCGCGTCCCGCGGCCTTCACCCGCTTCCCGCAGGTGCGCTTCATCGGCCACCCGGAGCTGGCGGCGAACGAGTCCTTCCTGACGCCCTGGATCGAGAAGGTTGCCGCCTGGATCGAGGAGGGGCGCACGCCGTATATCTTCCTGCACACGGCTGACAACCTGCTGGCACCGAAACTGGCGCAGCGTTTTCATCAGCGCCTGGCGCTACGTTTGCCTGGTCTGCCAGCTCTGCCTGAGTTATACAGAGAGCCCGCCGCGGAGCAGCTCGGCCTGCTCTGACGGTGCCCGTTTCTTCTGCCAGGAGTCGGTCATATGGATGCGCAAGCCCTTCGAGCCCAAACCTTCAGGGCCCTGCACGAGCGTGCCGGGGCCTTCGTGATCCCCAACCCCTGGGATGCCGGTTCGGCGAAGATGCTCGCCGCGCTGGGCTTCGAGGCTCTGGCCACCACCAGTGCCGGGCTGGCCTTTTCCCTGGGGCGACCGGATGCCGAGGGGGCGGTCAGCCGCGCCGATGCCCTGGAGAATGCCCATGTCATCGCCAAGGCCACACCGCTTCCGGTGGCGGCGGACCTGGAAAACGGCTACGCCGACAGTCCCGAAGGGTGTGCCCAGACCATCCTGATGGCCGCCGAGGTGGGCCTGGTCGGTGGTTCCATCGAGGACGCCACGGGCAACCCCGAACAACCGATCTATCCCTTCGATCAGGCAGTCGAGCGGATCGAGGCGGCGGTGGCGGCCGCGCGCAGCCTGCCATTCGACTTCACCCTGACCGCGCGGGCGGAAAACTTCCTGGTCGGACGACGGGATCTGGATGACACCATTCGTCGCCTGCAGGCCTTTGCCGAGGCGGGGGCCGATGTGCTCTACGCCCCGGATCTGAGCACGGCCGAGGAGATTCGCGCGATCGTCAGGGCCGTGGCGCCCAAGCCGGTGAATGTGTTGATGTCCGGCGGCGTGCCGTTGTCGGTGGCGGATCTGAGTGCCCTGGGGGTCAAGCGCATCAGCGTCGGTTCGGTGCTGGCGCGTGCGGCGTACGGAGCATTTTACCGGGCTGCGCAGGAAATCCAGGGGCAGGGGACTTTCGGTTTTGCCGAACAGGCGATCCCGTTCGGCAGGATCAACCAGATGTTCAAGAGCTGAGACAGGTGCTGTCGGCTCAGGCCGCCAGACGCAGGTTGTGCGCCACCAGCGGGCGGGCCCAGTTGAGGTCGTAGTCCAGGTCCTGCTGCTGCTTGACCAGGGTCTGTTCGTCGTACGGCAGCGCCGGTTTCTCCAGCAGGTCCAGCTCGAATTCGGCAATTGGCAGGTGCAGCGGACGTTTCTGCGGTGCCGGGCCTGGCTCGGGCTGTGACTGGCCGGCGGTGAGCACGATCGGGCGAACCCACTCGCTCTCGAAATCCTGTTGCCGCTGCTGGGCGATGATTTCGTCATCCGGGTAGGGCGGTGCCGGTTTCTTCAGCAGATCGAGTTCGAACTCGGCGATCGGCAGGAACAGCGGCTCTGGAGGCCGTACCGGGTTGTCGGTGACGTTGCAGTGCAACTGCTCGACGATCTGTGCCAGGGTCTCGGCACCGGCGGTCGGCTCGACCGGGCCATCGATCGGCAGTTCGGCCACCGCCTGTTTCGGCGCGTCACCTACCTGCTCGGCCAGCGCGCGGGCGAAGAAATCCTGCCACAGGTGGCTGACGCCACTCAGTGCCTGGGAGTTTCGCAGGCCGTAATCGCCAACGGGCGATAGATAACCTATGGATGTGCGCTGAATGTCTGACATGGTTCTCGGTCGTGACCCAAGCTCTGGCAAAATGCCGGATAATTCTGTTATCGGCCGTTTTTGCCGATCATTAAATTTTTGAGCGTGTTTTTCATGAGTGAGCAGCAGACGGCCGTACGGATCCGAGTCGAAGCCTTGGCCGAAGGGCTTGAACCTCAGGCCCGGGCCTGGGCCCAGCGCCTGGAACTGCCCTTGCAGGAGCCCGAGGCGGAGTTCGCTCTGCAGGTGTCCGGGCAGGGCTTGCAGTTGCAGCAACTGGGAACGGATGTCCCGGGACCGATACGGGTGGACTTCGTTGAGGGTGGTGCGGCGCACCGGCGCCTGTACGGTGGCGGCAGCGGGCAGATGATCGCCAAGGCTGTCGGTATCCAGCAGGGCGTACGGCCGCGGGTGCTGGATGCCACGGCGGGGCTGGGCAAGGATGCGTTCGTGCTGGCGAGCCTGGGGTGCGACATGAGCCTGATCGAGCGCCAGCCGTTGATCGCTGCCCTGCTGGAGGATGGCCTTGCCCGCGGCCTGGAGGACCTGGAGGTGGCGCCGATCGTGTCGCGCATGCGTCTGCTCAAGGGCAACGCCATCGAGGTGATGCGCAACTGGCAAGGCGAACCGCCACAGGTCATCTACCTTGACCCGATGTTTCCCCACCGGGAAAAAACCGCCCTGGTGAAGAAGGAAATGCGTCTGTTCCGGCCGTTGGTGGGCGATGATCCGGATGCCCCGGCGCTGCTGGAGGCGGCCCTGGCCCTGGCGACCCACCGGGTGGTGGTCAAGCGCCCGCGCAAGGCGCCGTGCATCGACGGGCCCAAGCCCAGTCATGGGCTGGAGGGCAAGTCGAGCCGCTACGATATCTATCCGAAGAAAGCGCTCAAGCCTGGCGTCTGAAAGTCCTGTGGCAAGTCCTGTGGCGAGCGGGCTTGCCCGCGCTGGGCTGCGCAGCAGCCCTGAAATCAGCAAATCCGGTTTATCTGATAGAACGCGGTGCCAGGCTTTGGGGCTGCCTTGCAGCCCAACGCGGGCAAGCCCGCTCGCCACAAAAGACAGGTGTTCTGCGCGGGATGGGCTCAGGGCCGATAGGCGCGCATGAACAGCGCCACCACCTCGCGCACATGCGCTTCGCTGTCCTCGGCGTTCAACGGCTCGCCGCAGCCGTACAGCAGGCGGAAGTTCGCCGCGCCCTTGAGCAGACAGAAAAAGTGCTCGGCGGCGCGATGCGGCTTGTCGATGACCAGCACCCCGCTCTGATCGATCCTGCTCAGCAGCCGTTCCATCTCGCTCAACATCCGCTGCGGGCCGGCCTCGAAGAAAATCTGCGACAGTTTGGGGTCCTGGCTGCCCAGCGCGATGATCAGGCGATGCAGGTTCACCGACTCGTCACTGTTGATCAGGTGATTGAAGCCCCGGGCGATATTGAGCAGCACCGATTCGACCGGCACTCCCTCGGGCAGGGCGAACAGCAGTTCGGGTAACTGCGCCTCGCATTTGGCGACCACCGCGGCGGAGAACAGCGTCTCCTTGTCGTTGAAGTGGCTGTAGACCGTCAGCTTCGAAACACCTGCCGCTGCTGCTACCGCGTCCATGCTGGTGCTGGCGTATCCATTACTCAGGAACAGATCTTTCGCTGCTTCAAGAATGGCCTGGCGTTTTGCCAGGTCCTTGGGGCGGCCGGGGCCGCTGGGCACTGAAAGATTGTCGGACATTTTTCACTTTAATACTGGACTGGTCAGTTTGGTATAAATACCATACCGGCCAGTATAATTATTTCAAGCACTCTCTAGCGAAGGGTCTACACCATGTTCCGCTATGTCCTGCCCCTTGCGTTACCCGCCAGTCTAGCGTTTTTCCTCGTGGGCTGTGATCACGAAGAAACGGTTCAGGTGACCGTGCGTCCCGCAATGGTGGTTCAGCCGCAGTTGTCGGCCCAGGCCACGGACAGTTATCCCGGTGAGGTGCGTGCCCGCTTCGAACCCGAACTGGCGTTTCGCATCGCGGGCAAGGTGGCTCGGCGCCTGGTCGAGGAGGGGCAACGGGTCAAGGCCAATCAGCCGCTGGCGGAACTCGACCCGCAGGATGTGCGCCTGCAACTGGAGGCCACCCGCGCCCAGGTGGCGGCTGCCGAAGCGAACCTGAACCTGGTGCGCTCCGAGCGTGATCGCTACAAGACGTTGCTGGAGCGGCAGATGGTCAGCCGCTCGCAGTATGACAACGCGGAAAATGCCTACCGTGCCGGTGAAGCTCGTCTGAAGCAGATCCGGGCGGAATTCGATGTCTCCAGCAACCAGGCCGGCTACGCGGTGCTGCGGGCACCCCAGGATGGCGTGATCGCCAGGCGCCAGGTCGAGGTCGGCCAGGTGGTCGCTGCCGGTCAGACGGTCTTCACCCTGGCGGCCGACGGCGAGCGGGAAGTGTTGATCAGTTTCCCGGAACAGGCCTTCGGGCGCTTCAGGGTCGGCCAGGATGTCGCGGTGGAGCTCTGGTCCCAGCCGGACCAGCGCTTCAGTGGGCATATCCGCGAGCTGTCGCCGGCGGCCGATCCGAAATCCCGCACCTTCGCCGCGCGCATCGCCTTCAGTGCCGGAAAGGTCCCTGCCGAGCTGGGGCAGAGTGCCCGGGTCTTCGTCCAGGCCGCCGGTGCCGTACCGCTTTCGATACCGTTGTCGGCGCTCACCGCCGAAAACGGTGCCGCCTATGTCTGGAGAGTCCAGCCGGACAACACCCTCAAGCGCACCCCCGTGCGGGTCGGCGCCTTCGGCGAGAAGAGCGTGCCGGTGCTCGAAGGCCTCAGCGCCAGCGACTGGGTGGTGGCGGCCGGAGTGCATGTGCTGCACGAAGGGGAGCAGGTGCGTCCAGTGGATCGCTCCAACCGTGTCGTCAACCTGGCGGCCAAGGAGTAGTTCCCGATGGGTTTCAACCTTTCCGAATGGGCATTGCGCAACCGCCAGATCGTCCTGTTTCTGATGCTGTTGCTGGCGCTGGTGGGGACCATGTCCTACTCCAAGCTTGGCCAGAGCGAGGATCCGCCGTTCACCTTCAAGGCCATGGTGATCCAGACCAACTGGCCGGGGGCCACGGCCCAGGAAGTTTCCCGGCAGGTCACCGAGCGTATCGAAAAGAAACTGATGGAAACCGGCGAGTACGAGCGGATCACCTCGTTCTCGCGGCCGGGTGAGTCCCAGGTGATTTTCATGGCCCGCGACTCGCTGCACTCGGCACAGATCCCCGAACTCTGGTACCAGGTGCGCAAGAAGATCGGCGACATTCGCCAGACCCTGCCGCCGGATATCCAGGGACCGTTCTTCAACGACGAGTTCGGCACCACCTTCGGCAATATCTATGCGCTGACCGGCGATGGTTTCGACTACGCGGTGCTCAAGGACTATGCCGACCGTATCCAGATCCAGCTGCAGCGGGTCAAGGATGTGGGCAAGGTCGACCTGCTGGGGCTGCAGGACGAAAAGGTCTGGATCGAACTGTCGAACGTCAAGCTGGCCACCCTCGGGGTGCCGATGGCGGCCGTTCAGCAGGCCCTGCAGGAACAGAATACGGTCTCTACCTCGGGGTTCTTCGAGACGCCGACGGAGCGGGTGCAACTGCGCGTCAGCGGTAATTTCAAGAGTGTCGACGAGATTCGCAACTTCCCGATCCGGGTCGGTGACCGGACCTTGCGCATCGGTGATTTCGCCGAGGTTCGCCGCGGCTTCAACGATCCGCCCGCACCACGCATGCGCTTCATGGGTGAGGATGCCATCGGCCTGGCCGTGGCGATGAACGAGGGCGGCGACATCCTGGTGCTGGGCAAAGCGCTGGAAGCCGAATTTGCGCGCATCCAGAAAAGCCTGCCGGCGGGCATGCGCCTGAGCAAGGTTTCCGACCAGCCGGCGGCGGTCAAGACCGGTGTCGGCGAGTTCGTCCAGGTGTTGGTGGAGGCTCTGGCGATTGTGTTGCTGGTGAGCTTCTTTTCCCTGGGCGTACGCACCGGCATGGTGGTGGCACTGGCGATTCCGCTGGTACTGGCGATGACCTTCGCCACCATGTATTACCTGGGCATCGGCCTGCACAAGATTTCCCTAGGCGCCCTGGTACTGGCACTGGGCTTGTTGGTGGACGACGCGATCATTGCCGTGGAGATGATGGCGATCAAGATGGAGCAGGGCTTCGACCGCCTCAAGGCGGCGAGCTACGCCTGGACCAGCACGGCGTTCCCGATGCTGACCGGTACGCTGATCACCGCCGCCGGTTTCCTGCCGATCGCCACCGCGCAGTCGGGCACCGGCGAATACACCCGCTCGATTTTCCAGGTGGTGACCATCGCCTTGCTGGCGTCGTGGATCGCCGCGGTGATGTTCGTGCCGTACCTGGGGGAAAAGCTGCTGCCGGACCTGGCGAAGATCCACGCCGCCAAGCATGGCGCCGATCAGCCGGACCCATACGCCACGCCGTTCTACCAGCGGGTGCGGCGCCTGGTGGAGTGGTGCGTGCGGCGGCGCAAGACAGTGATCGTGCTGACTGTGCTGGCCTTCGTGGCATCGGTGGCGCTGTTCCGCTTCGTACCGCAGCAATTCTTCCCGGCTTCCGGGCGGCTGGAACTGATGGTCGACCTCAAGCTGGCCGAAGGCGCGTCGCTGAGCAACACCGCCGAACAGGTCAAGCGCCTGGAGAATCTGCTCAAGGGGCATGACGGCATCGACAACTATGTGGCCTATGTCGGCACCGGTTCGCCGCGTTTCTATCTGCCGCTCGACCAGCAGTTGCCGGCGGCCAGCTTTGCCCAGTTCGTGGTGCTGGCCAAGACCATCGAAGATCGGGAAAAGCTGCGGACCTGGCTGATCGACACACTCAACGAGCAGTTCCCGGACCTGCGTTCGCGGGTCACGCGCCTGGAGAACGGCCCGCCCGTAGGCTACCCGGTGCAGTTCCGTGTCACCGGCGAGCATATCGAGGTGGTGCGGGCCCTGGCCCGCAAGGTGGCGGCCAAGGTGCGCGAGAACCCCCATGTGGTCAACGTGCACCTGGACTGGGAAGAGCCGAGCAAGGTGGTCTACCTGAGTGTCGACCAGGATCGTGCCCGGGCCCTGGGGGTGAGCACGGCGAACCTGTCGCGCTTCCTGCGCAGTTCGCTGACCGGTTCGACCGTCAGCCAGTACCGCGAGGACAACGAGTTGATCGAGATCCTGCTGCGGGGCACCGTGCACGAGCGCACCGAACTGTCGGCACTGTCGAGCCTGGCGGTGCCCACCGACAATGGCGCCAGCGTTGCGCTGTCGCAGATCGCGACGCTGGAGTACGGCTTCGAGGAAGGCGTCATCTGGCACCGTAACCGTCTGCCGAATGTCACGGTCCGCGCCGATATCTATGGCCAGGAGCAACCGGTGACCCTGGTCAAGCAGATCATGCCGACCCTGGATTCGATCCGTGCCGAACTGCCGGATGGCTATCTGTTGGACGTGGGCGGTACGGTGGAGGACTCGGAGCGTGGCCAGGCCTCGGTGAACGCCGGCGTACCGTTGTTCATCGTGGTGGTGCTGACCCTGTTGATGCTGCAACTGCGCAGCTTCTCGCGGGTGGCGATGGTGTTCCTCACCGCGCCGCTGGGGCTGATCGGGGTGACGCTGTTCCTGCTGGTGTTCCGCCAGCCGTTCGGTTTCGTGGCGATGCTGGGGACCATTGCCCTGTCAGGCATGATCATGCGCAACTCGGTGATCCTGGTGGACCAGATCGAACAGGATATCCGCGCCGGCATGTCGCAGTGGCAGGCGATCATCGAGGCGACGGTACGCCGTTTCCGGCCGATCGTGCTGACCGCGCTGGCGGCGGTGCTGGCGATGATTCCGCTGTCGCGCAGCGTGTTCTACGGGCCGATGGCGGTGGCGATCATGGGTGGGCTGATCGTGGCGACGGCCTTGACCCTGCTGTTTCTGCCGGCGCTGTATGCCGGTTGGTTCCGGGTGAAGAAGACGGCGGCCGAGGGATAGACCGACCCTGAGGGAGCCAGCGTGCTGGCTCCCACCGGTACATCAGAGTGCGCCGAACACCTTCTTCGCCAGGCTGGTGGCCGCTTCCGCCGGATTGGCGCGGATACCTTCCTCCTTCTCGGCAATCATCTTGAACAGGCCGTCCAGGGCCTTTTCGGTTACATAGCTTTCAATGTTGGCACTCTTGGCGTCGATCACGCCGAGGGTCGCCGCCTGCCCGGCGAACGAGTTGTACTGTTGGGCCAGGCCGACCTTGTCGGTGGCCTGCTTGACGATCGGCAGGAACTTGGCGCGGATCTGCTCGCGACTGGTCTTGTCCAGGTACTGGGTGGCCGAGTCCTTGCCGCCGCTGAGGATGCTCTTGGCGTCGTTCACGGTCATCTTCTTCACCGCGTCCACCAGCAGGGCCTGGGCCTGTGGCACGGCGGCTTCGGCGGCCTTGTTCATGCTGGTTTCCAACTGATCGACCTGGGCACCCATGCCGAACTGTTTCATCTTGCTGGCGACCTTGCCCAGTTTACCCGGCAGTTCGATCTTCACATCAGGGTTGTTGCTGAAGCCACCCGGTTTGCCCAGCGTGGTGACGGCGGCGACGGCACCCTGGGCCAGGGCGTCCTTGAGCCCGCCCGAGGCTTCGCCCTGGGACAGGCTGCCCAGGGACAGGGCCAGTGCGTTGGCGGAGATCAGCAGGCCGGCGCAGAGGCTGGCCAGGCGTAGGGAAGGACGGAGCATGGAAAGCTTCCTTATTCGAAAAGGGAAAATGACCGGGCGGACTCGGCACGCAGGGGCCTGGACTGTGGAACCAGGCCGTTCGAACGGGCGTCGGGCTGTCCGCTGGTGGTAACAGTAGCTGGCCGGCGAGTTCGATGCGAGCGTTGATCGAATGGATGCCCCGGCCTCAGGCCCTGAGGATGAGGTTCTGCGGCTTTTCCTTCTGCAGCACGACGGTCCTGGGGATGGGCTTCATGGTGAATTTGCGCCGGCTGCCGAAGCTGCCCTGGGTTTCATAGAGCTGGCCGGGCTTGACCCGGCTGGGGTCATAGCGCAGATAGCGGGGGATCGCGCCCTTGAGCAGAGTGATTTCCTCGCAGAGGATGTAGGGTGGCAGGCCCGAATCGTTGAGGGCGACCAGTTTCAGGTTGGCCAGGGTGTTCTCGTCCGTGCCGATCAGTGGCACCAGCGCCGCGCTCAGATAGAGATAGCCAGGCGGGCTCAGGTGAAAGACCGCCTCCTGGCTGTCCTTGCGCCATCTGAAGTTGTAGCGGATGTCGGCCAGCAGCGAGACCTCATCGACGCTCATGTCGAACTCGATCTCGATCCTGCTGTTGTAGCGCAGGTCCTGCGGCAGTTCGAAAACCAGGCGCCAGGGGCCGCGCGCGGGCAGCTCGGTGCTGCTCCAGGTGCCGAGGAGGGCATGGGTATCGCGGTTGCGCAGGCTGATCCGGGTCTGCGCCCGGGCCGGAATGGCATAGTCCGGCGGAAAGTGGAAAACAGCGGTCACGACGTTTTTTGCGGTCATCTCGATATCCTTATCGAACGCGTCAAAGGCGACGCAGGATTCAGTCTATACGAGTGTTTGCCGAGAAAATTCGGCAAGGAAATATCGTTGTTGCTTTGCCGAAATTTCTGGCAGGAGGTTACTTGTTGTCTGATGAAGGCGTCCATGCGCATCGTATTTGCTACAAATGAACGATCACTCTTGGGCAGAGGAAATCTATATGGTAGCCAGACGATCCATCTCCAATAGCTACCTGGATGCCATCAATTCCTTCATTCATTTGTGAGTTTTTGCTGTAGTCTATGTGCTCTGCTATCTGCTTTTTTACACCAACTGCAAATTCGGTTAGTGCTCCTCCCCGAGGGCCGGCCGCCTGTGTAATTAATTTTACATATTCTTGTTTGTCGACGATAAAAGAGGTTATTTTATTGTTTGTGATGGTGAGTTGTGCTTCTTTTTTTGAGGTTTCCTGGAGGAGTTGCATTAGTTCGTTATGCTTGTCCTCTGCGTGTGGTTGCCGTTTCCTGTGTACGACTAGCATCCCTGAAACTATTAATTTTCCGTCTAGTGAGAAAGGGCAGTCTTCAGATTGCTTCATCTGTGCGTAGTGAACTTCGAAAAACTCAGCCACAGAGTTTATGAATGGTTTCTCAATGTCTGATCTTATTAGGCCATAAGGGTTTGCGTTTTCTCTTATCTTTAATGCTCCTGATGATTTCTCTCCAGATATTTTTAGGGTTTTATGGTTTTCAAGGAGTTTTAGATATCTTTCTTGTTGAGCCAACGCCTCGGAAAAGTCGCTTTCAAAGAGGCGCTCAAGGCTGTAGGTTGCGACCTCTGTCGATGGTGTGAAAACTTGTGCTGCGCAAAAGACACATCGAAGATCATCTGTGTATTTGGCCACATCCAGTGTGTGCTTGGCACCAGCGTCCGATAGGGTGATAACTACGCTGTTTTGGGGTGGCGTTGAAGTGCTGAGAAGCTCGATTGCGCTGAGTCCGATTTTATGGGCAAAAACTAGTATTTCTTCGCTATCGCTTAGGATTGAAACTTTTTGAGATTTGAAGAGAGTTTGAAATCCTTTGTAATGAGTCATTGTCATCTCCTTATGTTTTAGGCAGTGCCGAAAGACGGCACTGCCTCTGCTGTGTGGATTTAGTATTTAACTTTCGTTGTGTGCCCAGGCGAGCGGTGCCCAGCCGAAGTTGTAGGGGTCGGATGTGATTCGTTGGAAGTTTGTTTTGCGGTCTTCTTTAGACATTGCTGCTTCCTCTTTCGGTTTTTTTTGGGGCTCCTGGTCTTCAGGAGTTATGTAAGTAGTAGTTTGGGTTTTGTTTTTTGTGAAATTAGAAATTGCTAATATTTCTGTAGGAAATATGGTGTTTTTCCTGTTTTTGTAGGCGGTTTCTAGTTTTTGTGTTTGGCTTTTCCTCTGGAAGGAAAGGAAGTTTGTATGTTTGATCGCTTTGCAAGAGTGATAAATATATTGTGAGTCAGACTGGTTAAGGGGCTGCCAATGTCATCCAGACGATATTTATCCGACGCGCAAATCAGCCAGGCCATGCAGATTGCCGATCTTTCCGAATTCGAGGCACCGGTTCATGCGGTGGGGATGATTGCCCAATGTGTACTCGACGGACTTGAAAAGCGGGGCTGGCCGGCTCCTCGGGTTATCCGCGGACCGCGGATAGTGACCGCGGAGCAGAATTACGCCCTGCTCGGCTATGCCCCTGATGAAGTCACCCTCTGCAGCGATCACACTCGCTGGATCAGCGAATCACAATTGTTGCGAACCCAGACGACCAGCCTGATTCCCCCCGCGTTGAAGGAGGCGGCAAGGGCGCGAAAGCCCGGCGAGACCATTCTGCTCGCGGCTCCCGGAATCACGTTCCGGCGCGACACGCGCGACCGTCTTCATTGCGCACAACCGCACCAGATGGATATCTGGGTGATTGGTGATCCGCAGCTGTCCTGCCGGGAGCAGTTGCTGAGGTTGGTGGGCGATGTCCTGGCCGCCGCGTTGCCTGGTCATACCTGGACTAGTCAGGACAGTCCCCACCACTACACCGAGGGAGGCATCGAGATCAATGTCGTTTCGGTACCGCAATCGGTGGAGGTGCTTGAGTGTGGTTGCATTGCCCGTTCACTGCTTGACCGGCTCGGGCTCGATCCACTTCAGCATGGCGGTCTGGCCATGGGCATGGGGTTGGATCGTCTGGCGATGCTACGCAAGGGAGTTCCCGATATTCGCCTACTCAGGGACCCGCTGCCGCGTATCCAGGCACAGATGTTCAGCCTCGCCCCCTGGGTGCCTGTGTCCCGTCTGCCTGCGATAACTCGCGATATCTCGCTGGCCGTGATGCCGGGACGGAGTGAGGAAGAACTGACCGAGTCGATGCTGCAGGCCGCCGGTGGGCGGAGTGGCTGGATCGAGGAAATGCGCGTGCTGGGTCGCTGGAGCCATGGGCAATTGCCGCCTCAGGCGGTGGAGCGCCTAGGGATGTTCGAGGGGCAGGAAAACGTGCTGCTCAGAATAGTCCTGAGAGACTGCTTCAGGTCTCTTTCGGCCCAGGAGGCCAATGAACTCTATAACGATATCCAGCGCGCCATGCACGAGGGCAGGGCAGGGGGCGGATATCGAAACGGCTGATTGTTCGACGGTTCTTGCACGAAGAACCCCAGGCAGCCTGCAGCCTGGGGTTGTCGGCGAGGTCAGGTGGCGTCGGTGTTCTGTTCCGGACCTGTGTCGTGCAGTGTCACCTGGCGGATCGACAGGCGGATTTCCGCCGGCAATACCCGCTTGGCCGCGCCCTCGGCCAGTTCGCCGAGCAGCTCGTGATAACTCAGCTTGCCGGTGTCATCGCGCCGCAGGACGTCGAGGTCGAGCAGGGTCTGGATGAAGTGGCGGAACAGGCTCTTGTCGAAGAACTCCGGGGCGTTGAGGCCATGCAGGATCGACAGGCGCTGGGCCATGACCGTGCACAGGTCTTCCAGCTCTTCGGCACTGATGCTGTGCTGGCCGCTGTTGAGCAGCAGCGAAATCGCCATGTAGAAGCGTTGCAGGGTCTGGGCGATGCTCCGCGACAGCAGGGTCAGCAGTACGAAATGCCGTGAGCTCGGCGCCGGACGCAGGTAGACCTCGTTCTCGAAGCGCAGCAGGCCCTGCTCGACGAAGGCGGCGAGCCATCGGTCGACGACATCGTCCAGTTCGTCCAGCGACCAACGGATGAACAGCTCCGACTGCAGGTACGGGTACAGTGCCCGGATGTAGCGCAGCAACTGGTCGCGGCTCATGCGCGAGGAACTCTGGAAGAAGCTCGCCAGCAATGCTGGCAGGGCGAAAATGTGCAGGACGTTGTTGCGGTAGTAGGTCATCAGGACCGCGTTCTGTTCGTCCAGGTAGAGGATCTTGCCCAGCGCGTCGCTCTGTTCGGCCAGCAGGTCCATGTCCTTGACGTGCTGGATCAGCGCGCGGCCATCGCCCTCGGGCAGGGTGGTGTGTGGCGAGTACGGCACCTGGCGCAGCAAGGCCAGGTAGAGGTCGAGCACCCGGGCCAGGGCGCGGTCGTCCAGGGCCAGGCGGCTGGTGGACAGCAGGGCCAGGGCTACCAGGTTCACCGGGTTGATCGCTGCGGCTTCGTTGAGATTGCGGGCCACACGTTCGCCCAGGCGGTTGGTGGTTGCGCTGAGCCAGTCCGGTTTGAATTGCGGGCCCAGTTCCTGAGCGCGCCAGCCCGGTTGTTCCTGGTCGAGGAAGTCGGCCAGCTTGATCGGCTCGCCGAAGTTGACCGCGACCTGGCCGAAGCGTTGCTTGAGCGCGCCGATGACCTTGAAGATGTCGAAGATCGACTCCTTCTTCTTGCTGGCACCGCGCAGTTCACCGAGATAGGTCCGGCCTTCCAGTACCCGCTCATAGCCGATGTAGACCGGTACGAAGACGACCGGCATGCGCGAGGAGCGCAGGAAGCTGCGCAGGGTGATGGCGAGCATGCCGGTCTTGGGGCGCAGCATGCGCCCGGTGCGCGAGCGTCCGCCCTCGACGAAGTACTCCACCGGGAAACCCTTGGTGAACAGCGTGTGCAGGTATTCGTTGAACACCGCCGTGTAGAGCGGGTTGCCCTTGAAGGTACGGCGCATGAAGAACGCACCGCCACGGCGCAGCAAGCTGCCGATCAGGGGCATGTTCAGGTTGATCCCGGCGGCGATGTGCGGTGGGGTCAGGCCGTTGCGGAACAGCAGGTAGGACAGCAGCAGGTAGTCGATGTGGCTGCGATGGCAGGGGACGTAGATTACCTCGTGTCCCTGGGCCACGGCCTGGACGTTTTCGATATGGTTGACGCGGATGCCGTCGTAGATCTTGTTCCAGAACCAGCTCAGCACCACTTCGAGGAAGCGGATCGCGGTGTAGGTGTAGTCCGAGGCGATTTCGTTGCCGTAGCGCAATGCCTGGGCCTTGGCCTTTTCCGCCGTGATGTTCTCGCGCTGGGCGTGTTCGAGGATTGCCTGGCGCACCTGCGGCTCGTTGACCAGGCCCTTGACCAGGTTGCGCCGGTGCGACAGGTCGGGACCGATCACCGCAGTCTTCAGGTTGCGGAAGTGTACCCGCAGGATGCGTTGGGCCATGCGCACGGTGCGCTCGTGGCCCTTGTTGTGCTCCACCAGTTCGCGCAGGTGGATCGGCGCGGAGAACTGCACGCGGGTCTTGCGGCCGAGGATCAGGATGCTCAGCAGGCGTCGCAAGCGGCCGGTGACCGCCCAACTGTCGGCGAACAGCAGCTTCCACGGGCTCGATTCGCTGTCCGGCGATTGGCCCCAGAACACGCTGACCGGTATGACCTGCGCGTCTTCGGCAGGGTTCTGGCTCAGGACATCGACCAGGCGGGTCAGTGCGGGGGGCGCTCCGCGCTTGTCATGACGGCCGAGCCAGTCGGGTTCCGGGGTCAGGTAGAAAAACGCCGCCGGTTCCATCAGCGGGCCAACCGACACCGGCAGCACCGGACGCGGCAGGCCGGCCCGGGTGCATTCGCGGTCGACCACCGCCAGGTCGCTCAGCGACGGCGATTGCAGGACGTAGAACACCGGGCGGCTGCGATCGAGGTTGAGGGTCAGGGACGACTGGTTGATCGTCTCCGAGCGCACCCACAGGTACAGGAGACGGCGCAGGGTGCCAAACACTAGACGGCGGAACGGCGAACGGGTCATACGGTTTCTGCTTCAGAGGGAGTGAACCGAGCGTTTGCTCGGGCGGCGCGTAGTGTGCCGTATCTGGCGAAAATCGGCAAAAACGCAACGAAGTAATATTGATTGAGAGTTTCTCGGGCTGTCATATACTCCGGTACTCGCCATTGACGGTATGACCTGCGAGCGTCATCACAAGTTCTGGCGACCAGGCTTGGAGAACCCTGCGAGCGGGGTTCACTCAATAATAAAAATGGAGTACGGATTCATGGCAACTCGCGAGACAGGCAATGTGAAGTGGTTCAACGATGCCAAGGGCTACGGCTTCATCCAGCGTGAAGGTGGGGCGGATGTGTTCGTGCACTATCGTGCGATCCGTGGCCAGGGCCATCGTTCGCTGACCGAGGGGCAGCAGGTCGAGTACGCGGTGGTGGAAGGCCAGAAGGGCCTGCAGGCCGAGGACGTGGTGGGCTTGTAACCGTGAGTGAGGGGCCAACCTCGTGGCGAGCGGGCTTGCCCGCGCTCGGCTGCACAGCAGCCGTAAATCAGTTGGCAGCGATACGTCTGTAAGAGCGCAGTTGCCGGGCTTGGGGCCGCTTCGCGCCCCAGCGCGGGCAAGCCCGCTCGCCACAAGGTTCGGCCATGGCAGTACTGGCCAGCGTAGATCCGGCCAGTGCCGGCTTTGTCTGATTCAGGCCGTACGCCAGGTGATTTCTTCCTCGCCATCGGCGCTGACCCGAATCCAGCGGTCGGCGCTTTCCTCGCCTTCCTCCTCGACCCAGCTACCTGGCGCGCAACGCACTTCCACCCGCAGCGCGGCGAAGGCGGCGCGGGCACAGGCGATGTCATCGTCCCAGGGGGTCTGGTCGCTTTCCAGGTACAGGCTGTTCCACTTGCCCACGGCCTTGGGCAGCCAGGTCACCGGTACGCCACCGGCCTTGCATTTCCAGGTCTGGCCTTTCTGCGTCCACTCGCTGCAGGGGCCAAGCGCTTCGTTCAGCCAGGCGGTAATCGCCTTGTGGTCGACGTCGGCGTCTTTCAGGTAAATCTCGATATCAGGCTGGCGCATGGATGTCCTCGCTGCGGCTGCTGAAAAATCCATTCGCGGATTCAGGCGGTCGCCAACCGGGGTTGGCGAGGTGGGTCATGGGGATCATTGCAGAACGAAGTAATCGTAGCGCATCGACACACTGACCTCGAACGGTTCGGTCTGCTCGATCACCCGCGCGCGGCGCTCGGCGCTGGCGCGCCAGCCGTGCGGGGTCATGGCCAGCAGGTTGGCGCGATCGGCGGGCTGCTGCAGGGACAGCTTGAAGTCGAGGACTTCGCTGTGCTGCAGCGCCATGCCTTCCGGCACCAGCGCCAGGTGCTTGTCGTCGGTGTACTCGCGGACTTCGTCATACAGTCGCTCGCGCAGTTCCATCAGGTGGCTGCTGGTCGGGCCGACTTTCATCAGACCACCACCGGGGCTGAGCAGGCGCTTGGCCTCCTGCCAGTCCAGCGGGCTGAAGACACTGGCGAGAAACTGGCAACTGGCGTCCGGCAATGGAATGCGCGCCATGCTGGCGATCAGCCAGGTCAGTTGCGGGTTGCGGCGGCAGGCGCGTTTCACCGCTTCGCGGGAGATGTCCAGGGCATAACCATCCGCCTCTGGCAGGGCTTCGGCGATCTGCGCGGTGTAGTAGCCTTCGCCACAGCCGATATCGACCCAGCGTTGCGGGGCCCGCTCGGCGGCCAGTTCGGCCAGGCGGCTGGCCACCGGCGCGTAGTGGCCGGCGTTGAGGAAATCGCGCCGGGCCTCGACCATGGCCTGATTATCGCCCGGGTCGCGACTGTTCTTGTGCTGCACCGGCAGCAGGTTCAGGTAGCCCTGGCGGGCCCGGTCGAAACGGTGCCCGGCCGGGCAGACCACGCCATTGTCGACCGCACCCAGCGGTGCGCTGCAGAGAGGGCAGGTGAGCATCAGGCGAGCAACTTGATCAGGGTCTGGTAGTAGATTTCGGTCAGCACATCGAGATCACTGGCCAGGACCCGTTCGTTGACCTGATGAATGGTCGCGTTGACCGGGCCGAGTTCCACCACCTGGCTGCCAAGGGTGGCGATGAAGCGCCCGTCGGAGGTGCCGCCGCTGGTCGAGGCCTTGGTTTCTCGTCCGGTGATTTCGCGGATGCTGGACGACACCGCGTCGAGCAGGGCGCCGGGCTCGGTCAGGAACGGCAGGCCGGACAGGGCCCAGTCGACGTGCCAGTCCAACCGGTGTTTATCGAGGATGGCCGCGACCCGCTGCTGCAGGCCTTCGACGGTCGATTCGGTGGAGAAACGGAAGTTGAACAGTGCCACCAGCTCGCCGGGGATCACGTTGGTCGCACCGGTACCGGAATTGACGTTGGAGATCTGGAAGCTGGTCGGCGGGAAGAACGCGTTGCCGTCGTCCCAGTGCTCGGCGGCCAGCTCGGCGAGCGCGGGCGCGGCCAGGTGGATCGGGTTCTGCGCCAGGTGCGGATAGGCCACGTGGCCCTGTACGCCGCGAATGGTCAGCTTGGCGCCCAGCGAGCCGCGACGGCCGTTCTTCACCACGTCGCCGACCAGCGAGGTGCTCGACGGTTCACCGACGATGCACCAGTCCAGGCGCTCCTTGCGCGCGGCCAGGCGCTCGACCACGGCCTTGGTGCCGTGATGGGCCGGGCCCTCTTCGTCGCTGGTGATCAGGAAGGCCACCGAGCCCTTGTGGTCCGGGTAGTCGCCGACAAAACGCTCGGCCGCCACGACCATCGCCGCGAGGCTGCCCTTCATGTCGGCGGCGCCTCGCCCGCAGAGCATGCCGTGCTCGTCGATCAGCGCGTCGAACGGATCGTTCTGCCAGGCCTGCACCGGGCCGGTCGGCACGACGTCGGTGTGGCCGGCGAAGCACAGCACCGGACCGTCATGGCGACCGTGGGTGGCCCAGAAGTTGTCCACGTCCTCGATGCGCATCGGCTCCAGGTTGAAGCCGGCATCGCCCAGGCGCTGCATCATCAGTTTCTGGCAGTCGGCGTCGACCGGCGTCACCGAGGGGCGGCGGATCAGGTCACAGGCAAGTTGCAGGGTCGGCGAAAGCTCGGCGTGGGCCGTCATGGGAAACTCCGAAAACATGAAAGACAGGCTAGGTCTGTGGGAATAGGCTCGATCGCGAAGTTTCTGGCGCCCTCGAGGTCCTTTTCGCCAGCAAGCCGGCTCCCACAGGGGGCGGTGAGCGGAAAATGGCGGATATCTTAAAGCAAAACGGCGACCAGGGGCCGCCGTTTAGAGGATTGCATCGACTTTATGCAACCGGTACCTGCTCGGGTTCCTCGGCCGGTTTCGGCAGCGAGGAAACGAAGGCCATGAACAGCGCGGCCACGTACGGCAACGACTGCACCAGCAGCATGGTCACCCAGAAGCGCATGTCGTTGCTCGGCAGGCCCTGTACCAGGTAGATCCCCAGCGCCGCGCCCCACAACAGCAGCATGATGAACAGCTCCTCCCGCGCCTCCGAGATCGCCACCCAGAAACCGTGCTTGTCGGCGTTCTTCGGGGTGCGGAAAAACGGAATGCTGCTGGTGAAGAAACCGTACAGCACCGCCTTGGCGATGGTGTGCGACAGCGCAAGGCCAGCCAGCGCGGCGGCGAAGGCGTCCTTCATGTTGACGCCGACCGCGCGGCGGTAGAGGAACAGGATCTTGCCGACCTTGAAGGCGAACAGCGCCAGCGGCGGGATCGCGAAGATCATCAGCGGCGGGTCGACCCGCTGCGGTACGATGATCATCGCCGACGACCAGAGCAGGGCGCCCACGGTGAAGAAGATGTTCATGCCGTCGGCGATCCATGGCAGCCAGCCGGCGAGGAAGTGATAGCGCTGGCCGCGGGTCAGCTCGGTATCACGGCCACGCAGCAGGCTCGCGGTGTGTCGCTTGATGATCTGGATCGCGCCGTAGGCCCAGCGGAAGCGCTGTTTCTTGAAGTCGATGAAGGTATCGGGCATCAACCCCTTGCCGTAGCTGTGGTGGTGATAGGCGGCCGACAGACCTTTCTCGAATACCCGCAGGCCCAGTTCGGCGTCCTCGCAGATACACCAGTCGGCCCAGCCCAGTTCTTCCAGCACCGAACGGCGGGTCATGGTCATGGTGCCGTGCTGGATGATCGCGTCACGGTCGTTGCGGGTGACCATGCCGATATGGAAGAAGCCCTTGTATTCGGAGTAGCAGAGCTTCTTGAAGGTGCTTTCGTTCTGGTCGCGATAGTCCTGTGGCGACTGCACGATGGCGATCTTCGGATCGGCGAAGTGCGGCACCATGTGCTTGAGCCAGTTGCGGTCGACGCAGTAGTCCGAGTCGATCACCGCGATGACTTCGGCATCCTTGGCGGTATGCGGAATCAGGTAGTTCAGCGCACCGCCCTTGAAGCCGGCCAGGGGGGCGACGTGGAAGAAACGGAAGCGCGGGCCGAGGGTTTCGCAATAGGCCTGCACCGGCTCCCAGACGGCCGGGTCCTTGGTGTTGTTGTCGATGATCAGGACTTCGTAGTCCGGATAGTCGAGGGCCGCCAGGGCATCGAGGGTCTGCTTGACCATCTCCGGCGGTTCGTTGTAGCACGGTACGTGGATCGAGACTTTCGGGCGGTAGTCCGACTCACCCTCGACCGGCAGGAATTCCCGGCGGCGCTTGTGGGTCCAGACCGCTTCGGCCAACTCGTGGGCCTCGGTCAGCAGGACGATGAATACTCCCAGCGCACCGAGGGCGAGCAGGAAGCCCACGGTCAGGCTGAACCATGTGCTGTATTGCTGGCTGTAGTCGTAGCCGATCCATACCAGCACCGAACCGCAGAGGAAGGCGATGAAGGTCAGGAACGTCCGGCCGCGCTGGCGCAGGGCCGAGCCATCGATCAGCAGGACCGCCAGGGACAGCATCGCCAGCACCACCGAGCCGATGGCCAGGACCCGCCATTGCGGAATGGCGACCACCGGCCCCTCGAAGTTGAACTTCTGCTGGCGCGCGGCGTTGTACACGCCCCAGTAGGCGCCCACGGAACCTTCGTCGCTGGCTTTCCAGGGCTGGTCGAAGGCTTCGATCACGAAGTAGTTGAAGCCCTGGCGGTTGAGCTTGTTCACCAGCGTGCGCAGGTAGATCGCCTGGTCGGCCTGAGTCGCATCGGCGCCACCGCGCATGCGGCCGTTGCTCGGCCAGCCGACCTCCGACAGCAGCAGCGGTTTTTTCGGGAACATCCGCTTGAGTTCGCGGGCACGATCGAGCACGAATTGGCCGGCTTTCTCCATCGGGATGAACTCCCAGTACGGCAGGATGTGCGCGGCGATCAGATCGACGTGCTTGGCCAGTTCCGGGTTGTGCTCCCAGATGTGCCATTGTTCGGAGGTGGTCACCGGTACCTTCACCGCGGCGCGTACGCGATCGAGCAGCACACCGAGTTCCTTGGCGGTGATTTCCTTGCGGAAGATCGCCTCGTTACCCACCACCACGCGAACCACGCTACGCGAGGTATTGGCCAGTTCTATGGCGCGGGCGATTTCCCGCTCGTTGCGTTCCTGGTCCGGGCTGATCCAGATACCCAGCGTCACCCGCAGGCCGAATTCCTCGGCCAGCTTGGGAATATCCTGCAGGGTGCCGTCGACCGAGTAGATACGTATGTTGTCGGTCAGCTTGCTGATGATCTCCAGGTCGCGACGCATCTCGTCGTCGGTCGGGTACTGGTCTTTCTGTGGGAACTGACCTTGCTGGAACGGTGAGTAGGAGAAGCCGGAGATGTGTTCCGGCCAGTTGGGGGCCGAGACCGGACGGTTGATCAACGCCCAGAAACCGGTGAACAGCGCGGCGATTGCCAGCACCACCACCAGGTTGAGTCCAAATTTACGCGATGACATAGAGATTTCGGGTTCCGAAGTAGAACGTTGAACTGCGCGGCGCGCATCCTACACGTGGGATTCGTGCCAGAACACCGCCGAGCTTAGGCAATGGCCGTTGGTTTAAGTTCTTTCCTGAGTCTTTGTAGCTGGTTTCTTGTGAAGATGTTGTCATTTTCGCTCATGCGACCGCCATTCGTAGGCTGAAGGTGCCTGCGCCCTGGGATCAGCCTATAATGCGCGCCGATTTTTCCGGTGATTGGTCATGAGCGCAGAAGATCCACGGTTTGCCGGCATTGCCCGGTTGTATGGCATTGAAGGTCTGGAGCGGCTGAAGGCGGCGCACGTGGCCATCGTCGGGGTGGGCGGGGTCGGCTCCTGGGCGGCCGAGGCGGTCGCCCGCTGCGGCGTCGGGGAAATTTCCCTGTTCGACCTGGACGATGTCTGCGTCAGCAACAGCAACCGCCAGTTGCATGCCCTGGACAGCACGGTTGGGCGGGCCAAGGTCGACGTCATGGCCGAACGGCTCAAGGGCATCAACCCGGACTGCCGGGTGCACGCGGTGGCGGATTTTGTCACCCGCGACACCATGGCCGAGTACATCACCTCGCAGATCGACTGCGTGATCGACTGCATCGACAGCGTCAACGCCAAGGCGGCGCTGATCGCCTGGTGCAAGCGGCGCAAGATCCAGATCATCACCACCGGCGGTGCGGGCGGGCAGATCGACCCGACGCAGATCCAGGTCTGTGACCTGAACCGCACTTTCAATGATCCTCTGGCCTCCAAGGTGCGTTCGACTCTGCGCCGAGACTACGGTTTCTCCCGCACGGTCAATCGCCACTACAGCGTGCCTTGCGTGTTTTCTTCCGAACAGTTGCGCTACCCGAAACCGGATGGCGGTATCTGCCTGCAGAAGAGTTTTGTCGGGGATGGGGTGAAGCTGGACTGTGCCGGCGGCTTTGGCGCGGTGATGATGGTCACGGCGACGTTCGGCATGGTCGCGGCGACCAAGGCGGTGGACAAGCTCGTCGCCGGTGTGCGGCGGCCGTCGGAGCGGGCCAGGCCGCAGTAACCTGTGTGCCGTTCAGGACTGGCGGGTGAGTTCGCGGATCCGCTGCAGCACCGCGTTCAGCCCGTTGCTGCGCGACGGCGAGAGCTGCCGGGAAAGCCCGAGCTGGTTGAACCAGTCCGGCAGGTCGAGCGTCAGCAGCTCGGTGGCATTCAGGCCGTTGACCCGAACCAGCAGCAATGCCACCAGCCCGCGAATCATTCGCGCATCGCTGCTGGCCATGAAACGCCACTGACCGTTCTGCAGGCTGGCGGTCAGCCAGACCTGGCTCTCGCAGCCGTGCACGCGATTGGCTTCGGTTCTCTCGGCTGCGTCCATCGCCGGTAGGCGCTCACCCCACTGCATCAGCAGGCGCGCCCGCTGTTCCCAGCCGGCTGCGGCCTGGAAACTGTCGAGGGCCGCCTGTGCTTCGTTCGGCAAGCTCATCGCAACAATTCCAGTGACTGGTCCAGCGCTTCGAAAAAGCGCTCCAGGTCATCGGAGTCGTTGTACAGCGCCAGCGACACACGGATCGCCCCGCTCAGCCCGAGTCGTTTCATCAGCGGCATCGCGCAATGGTGGCCGGCGCGGACCGCAATGCCCTGTTCGGTCAGCAGGTGGGCAAGGTCGGCGCTATGCACGCCGTCGACGGTGAAGCTGGCCAGCGCCACTTGCGGCTCACCCAGCAGTTGAATGCCGTTGCGTACCTTGAGGCCTTGCAGCAGATGCTCATGCAGAGCGGCCTCATGGCCGGAGACGGCGGCCTGGTCGAGGCCGGCGAGATAGTCGAGGGTCGCGCCCAGGCCGATCACGCTGGCGATGGGCGGCGTGCCGGCCTCGAAGCCCAGGGGCGCTGGGCGGAAGCTGGCATGCTGGTAGTCGGCGTCCTGGACCATCTCGCCGCCGAACTGCCAGTGACGCAGTTGCCGCAGCGCCTCATGGCGGCCATGGAGCACGCCCAGCCCGTCGGGGCCGTAGAGCTTGTGGCTGGAGAACACATAGAAGTCGCAGCCCAGCGCCTGCACGTCATGACGGCCGTGCACGACGCCCTGAGCGCCGTCGACGACCGTCAGGGCGCCACAGGCCTTCGCCCGGGCCAACAGCGGCGCCAGTGGTTGCCAGGCACCGAGGACATTGGACAGTTGACTGACGGCCAGCAGGCGCGTTCGCTCGCCGATCAGACCGAGCGCGGCGTCGAGGTCGATCCGGCCGGTCGCGTCGATCGGCAGGATCACCAGCTTGAGCCCGCGACGTTGCGCCAGTTGTTGCCAGGGCAAGAGGTTGGCATGGTGTTCCAGGGCGCTGATGACCAGTTCGTCACCCTGTTGGAATAGATGTTCCAGGCCGTAGGCCAGGAGGTTCAGTGCCGAGGTGGCACCGTGGGTGAAGAGGATCTGTCCGCTCTCGCCAGCCCCCAGCCATTGGCTGACCTTCAAGCGGCTGTCTTCGAAGGCCTGGGTCGCATGGGCGCCGGGCAGGTGCTGGGCACGATGCACGTTGGCCGCGCCATTGGCGTAGTAGTGCGTCAGGGCGTCGAGCAGCGCCTGGGGTTTCTGCGTGGTGGCGGCGCTGTCCAGGTAGGTCTGGTCCTGCCGTTGCAGGGCGGCGATGGCCGGGAAGTCGGCGCGCCAGGGGGAGGGTATCAGCATGGTGTGGGCCCTGGTGGTGGGAACGGGGTTCGCCTGAAGGTATGACGACCTCTGGGGCCTCTTCGCGGGCAAGCCCTGCTCCTACAAGTACGGCGTCGAAGGCAGGTTCTGTATGGTAAACCTCTGTGAGAGCCGGCTCGCCGGCGCTAGCGATCTGGAATGTCCCCATCGCCAGCAAGCCGACCCCACAGGGAAAGGGCGCTATCAGTTGTGGGCGTGCAACGCTTCGTTCAACTCGATGGCCGACTTGTGGGTCTTGCACTCCACGGCGCCGGTTTCCGAGTTGCGACGGAACAGCAGGTCCGGTTGGCCTGCCAGGTCACGGGCCTTGACCACCTTGACCAGTTGGTTGTTCTCGTCGAGCAGCGCGACCTTGGTGCCGGCGGTCACGTACAGGCCCGACTCGACGGTGTTGCGGTCGCCCAGCGGGATGCCGATACCGGCGTTGGCGCCGATCAGGCAGCCTTCGCCGACCTTGATCACGATGTTGCCGCCGCCCGACAGGGTGCCCATGGTCGAGCAGCCGCCGCCCAGGTCGGAACCCTTGCCGACGAACACGCCCGCTGAGACACGGCCTTCGATCATGCCCGGACCTTCGGTGCCGGCGTTGAAGTTGACGAAGCCTTCGTGCATCACGGTGGTGCCTTCGCCGATGTAGGCACCCAGGCGGATACGGGCGCTGTCGGCGATACGCACGCCGCTCGGCACCACGTAGTCGGTCATTTTCGGGAACTTGTCCACCGAGAACACTTCCAGCAGTTCACCACGCAGGCGGGCTTCGAGCTGGTGCTCGGCCAGTTCGGCCAGATCGATCGCGCCCTGGCTGGTCCAGGCCACGTTTGGCAGCAGTGGGAATACACCAGCCAGGCTCAGGCCGTGTGGCTTGACCAGGCGGTGGGACAGCAGGTGCAGCTTGAGGTAGGCCTCGGGGGTGGAACTCAGTTGCGCATCTTCGGCCAGCAGGGTGGCGACCAGCGGTTTGTGGCTCTCGGCCAGGCGGGTCAGCAGGGCGGCCTGGGCGGCGTCGATGCCCTTGAGGGCTTCGGCCAACTGCGAGGCCTGGGCCGGGGTGAAGCTGATGGCCTGGTTACCGCCGGTGTAGCCCAGTACCGGAGCGACCGCCGCGACGAGGTCGGCCGATGGCTGGATCAGGGGCTGTGCGTAGAACACTTCCAGCCAGGCACCTTGACGATTCTGGGTACCGACACCGAAGCCCAGGCTGAACAGATTGGTGGACATGCAGTTACCTCTTGCGAAATGGAGTGTGGCCCTGAGCGCTCTGGCTCAGTTGAGGGCCGCCGCGTAGCTATCTGGCTTGAAGCCAATCAGGGTTCGGTTGCCGAGATCGAGCACCGGGCGCTTGATCATCGAGGGTTGGGCGAGCATCAGTTCGATCGCCTTCGCCTGGTCGAGATCGACCTTGCTGGCGTCGTCGAGCTTGCGAAAGGTGGTGCCGGCGCGGTTGAGCACCACTTCCCAACCGTGCTCGTCGCACCAGCGGGTCAGGTTCTCGCGGTCGATGCCGGCGGTCTTGTAATCATGGAAATCGTAGGATATCGCGTGTTCTTCCAGCCAGGTGCGAGCCTTCTTCATGGTATCGCAGGCCTTGATTCCGAAAAGGCGCAATGTGTTGCTCGTATCGGTCACGGGAATTGCCCCCTTTTGCAGGTATGCGAGATGAACAGTCGGTAATTATGCCATGGCCGAGTCGGTTCGGGGCCAACCCCTTGCCTGCCCGTTCGGCTGGCAGGGACGGTCCTTGCGACCCTGGTGCGACGTTCGCGTGGCGGATTAAGCGGTTAATATGGCACTTTGGCGGCTTATTGTTGCCGGATAGCCTGTTGAACGATTGGGAAGTCGCCTTATGCAAACCGCCTACACCGTCCTCATTCTGCTGATGCTGGTCGGCGTCTCGCGTTTGCTGGCACGGGTGATTCCCTTGCCCTTGCCTCTGGTGCAGATCGCCGCCGGCGCGGCGCTGGCGTGGCCGACCCTTGGCCTGCACGTTGCCCTGGACCCCGAGCTGTTTCTTTTCATGTTCCTGCCGCCGCTGCTGTTTTCCGATGGCTGGCGCATGCCCAAGCGGGAGTTCTGGCGCCTGCGCGGTCCGGTGCTGACCCTGGCGGTGGGGCTGGTGCTGTTCACCGTGGTCGGGGCCGGTTGTTTCATTCACTGGCTATTGCCGGGCATTCCCCTGCCGGTGGCCTTTGCCCTGGCCGCCGTATTGTCGCCGACCGACGCCGTGGCGGTTTCGGCGATTGCCCAGAACCGTCTGCCCACGCCGTTGATGCACATGTTGCAGGGCGAGGCGCTGATGAACGACGCATCAGGCCTGGTGACCTTCAAGTTTGCCCTGGCGGCGGCCGTGACCGGGGTGTTCTCTCTGGCCAACGCCAGTCTCACCTTCCTGCTGGTCGCCATCGGCGGGCTGGCCACCGGTGTCGTGTTGAGCTGGCTGGTCGGACGGCTCAGGGCCTGGATGATTGCCCGCGGCTGGGACGATCCGGCGACCCATGTGGTGTTCATGCTGCTGTTGCCGTTCGCCGCCTATGTCCTGGCCGAGCGCCTGGGCGTCTCGGGCATCCTCTCGGCGGTGGCGGCTGGGATGATGCAGAGCTGGCTCGATCTGCTGCCACGCCAGACCAGTACCCGGCTGCTCAACCGCAGCGTCTGGTCACTGCTGGAGTTTGCCTTCAACGGCCTGATCTTCCTGCTGCTGGGCTTGCAATTGCCGGATATCGTCAAGGCGGTGACCAGCCATGAGACCTCGCTGTGGCCGACGCTTTTGTACCGTTGTCTGGATGTGCTGGCGATCTTCCTGGTGCTGCTGATGTTGCGTTATGTCTGGGTGCAGAGCATCTGGCGGCTGTCGGTGCTGCTGCGCCGCTGGCGTGGCAAGAGCGAGCTGACGTCGATGCCCAAGGCCCGCTCCTGCTGGTTGCTGACGTTTGGCGGTGTGCGCGGGGCGGTGACCCTGGCCGGCGTGATGTCGGTACCGCTGCTGATCGCCCCGGGAACCGATTTTCCCGAGCGTGATCTGCTGATCTTCATTGCGGCGGGGGTGATCCTGCTGTCGTTGGTGGCCGCCTGCGTCGCGTTGCCGGTGCTGTTGCGCGATGTCGCGCCGAGCCCGGACGATGCCCGTCGCCATGAGGTGCGCGAGGCCTGGCGGCGCACGGCCGAGGCGGCGATCCGCGCCCTGGAAATCGAGGAGGCGGCCGAGCCCAATGCGACCGCGGACGCCGCCCAGGCGGCGCTGGCCGCCGAGCTGAAGGCGCGGCTCATGTCCGAGTATCGGCATCAGTTGGAGGTGTTCAACGATTCCGCCGAGGCCCAGGCCCTGGCGTTTCAGATGGATCTGTTGGAGCGGCGCCTGCGTTTGAGGGCGCTGCGTGCACAGCGCCTGGAGCTTTACAGCTTGCGGCGCCACCACCAGATCGGCGATGACGCGTTGCGTGAGGTGCTGGGCGAACTGGACCTGAGCGAGGCCAACCTGGGGCAGGTGAAATAATGGCCAGGGCGGATTCACCCACCCGCTTCACGACCGTCATTGGCATGGGGAGCATCGACCACCAGCCCGGGTTGAACGCTGCGGATGCGGCGCTCCACATGGTAGGCACCGTCATCGTTGTGACGAATGTAGACCCGCTTGCAACTGGCGCAGCACCACACCGTGGACTGGTTGTAGGGGTAATAGAGAGGCGCGATGGGCGCCTCGGGCGACCAGTAGGTTGTGCCTTCGGGATGGTACTCGTCGATGACGGCCTCTTCCGGGGGGTACTTCGACAATGTGCCGATCTCGGTAAAGGCTTCTTCCTGGTAGCCCACCGGCCAACTGCTCCAGCCCTGCAGGTTGCGCCGCAGGCAGGCGCAGTCCACCGTTATGCCCGATGATTCCTCGGCAAGGCCGAGGAGGGTCTGGGCGTCTATGAGCCGGTCCTTCATGACGGGGTTCTCTCCATGTTCTGGGTACAGGTGGCTTGCGTGGCTGGCC
>NZ_AQOH01000205.1 GCF_000364705.1 Pseudomonas fuscovaginae SE-1
CTAGCCCGTTACGGGCACAGGCAGCTCAAGCAGCAGGCGGGCGTAGTGGGCGAGGTCGACATTGCCGCCTGACAATATCACGCCAACCCGTTTGCCCCGAAGCTGTTCGCGCATTTTGAACGCTGCGGCAGCCGCCAGGCATCCGGTGGGTTCGACGACGAGATTCATTCTTTCGGCGAGGAAATGCATGGCCTGCAGCAGTTCCTGGTCGGTGACGGTCACGATGTCGGTGACCCGTTCCCGAATGATCGGGAACGTGAGTTGGCCCAGCGACTGGCTCTGGGCCCCGTCGGCGATAGTGAGGGGCGTGGCGATGGTGACAAGCGAACCGGAGTGCAGCGAACGCTGCGCATCGTTGCCGGCTTCCGGTTCCACCCCGAAGATTTCGCAGGCCGGCGCCAGCGAGCCGGCGATCAGCGCGCTGCCGGCAATCAGTCCGCCGCCGCCTACCGGTACCAGCAGTGCGTCCAGCGGCCCCACTTCCTCGAACAGTTCCAGGGCGGCGGTGCCTTGACCGGCAATGATATCGGGGTGATCGAATGGCGGGATGAACTTGTAGTCGTGGTCCTGCTGCAGTTGTCGGGCGATCGCCAGGCGATCTTCGGCGTGGCGATCGTACTCGACCACGGATGCGCCATAGCCCAGTGTCGCGGCCTTCTTGGCGGCGGGTGCATCCGAGGGCATGACGATCACCGCTGGGATCCCGAGTTCCCTCGCGGCCAGGGCTATCCCCTGGGCGTGATTGCCCGAGGAGTAGGCCACCACGCCGCGCTGCCTGGCGGTGGCATCGAGTTGCATCAGGGCGTTGAGCGCACCCCGGATCTTGAACGCCCCCATGCGCTGGAACTGTTCGCATTTGAAATAGACCCGGTTTTCCAGCCAGGTGTCGAGGGTCGAGCAGGTGAACACCGGTGTTCGTCGTACGCGCCCTTCGAGGCGCATGGCGGCAGCCTGCACATCCTGTGCAGTGGGTAATGACAGTTCGCTCATGGCGACTCCTGGAGCGGTGCGATGAAACGACATGACGGGGTTCGCCCGTCATGCCAGGATGCCGGGCAGGTCGTCAGTGACCAGGCTCGCGTTCGGCGCAGGCCAGCCTTACCGCGTTGGCGATGACCTCGGCGGCCTGTTCGATCTGCGCGAGGTCGAGATAGGACGGTGCGATGCGCAGGTGGCGTTGCCGGGCGTCGCGGCCATGGCAGTGAGTCGCTCCCGCCGGGGTCATTTTCACGCCCGCTTCCTGGGCGATCGCGACAACCCGCCCGGCCAGTCCCTCGGGCACCAGCAGGGCGATGAAGTAGCCGCCGCTGGGACGTGACCAACTGACCTCCGGCAGGTCCGCCAGGTGCTCGCTGAAGATCTGCTGGACCCGTTCGAACTTCGCTCCCAGGGATTGGCCATGGCGTTTCATGTGGGCCCTGAGGTTGTCCGCCGTCCGGAAGAACATCAGGTGCCTGACCTGATTGACCTTGTCCGGGCCGATCGTCTTGTACTGGCGGCATTGCAGCCACCAGCGCAGGGTCTCGGGGCTGCCGCCGATCATCGAGATGCCGGAGCTGGGGATGACCATCTTCGAGGTCGAGGCGAACAGGATCACCCGCTCCGGGTGGTCGGCCCGCACGCAGGCCGCGTAGACGTCGGGCGCCGTATCGGTGGGCTCGTGGAAGTCATGGACCGCATAGGCGTTGTCCCAGAACAGCCGGAAATCCCGGGCGGCGGTCAACATGCTGGCCAGCCGGTCGACCACCTGCTGGCTGTAGATCGCCCCGTTGGGGTTGGCGTGCCTGGGGACGCACCACATGCCACGAATGCTCGGGTCGGCCGCGACCAGCCGTTCGACCTCGTCCATGTCCGGTCCGTCGTCGTTCAACGTCACGGGTATCATCTCGATGCCATAGTACTCGCAGATCGAGAAGTGCCGGTCGTAGCCAGGTTCAGGGCAGATGAAGCGTACCTTGTCGGCCTTGCCCCATGGCTGCATGCCGGCGAAGCCCCTGATCCAGGCATGGCCGATGGCTTCATGCATCAGGGCCAGGCTGGAGTTTTCGCCAATGGCCACCTGATCGGCAGGCAGCCCCAGCAATGCCGGGCCGAACAGTTCGCGGACCTCCTGGACGCCCTGCAGCCCGCCGTAGTTGAGCCAGTCCTGGCCGTCGGCGGAAGAGAACGGGTGGCTGCCGGGCAGGCTGAGAAAATCCCGGGACAGGGCGATCTGCTCGGATGACGGCAGGCCGCGGGTCATGTTGATCGGCTGCTGGCGGTCGCGAAGTTCGGCGTGGCGTGCACGCAGTTGCTCCAGGTCCGGCGATGTCGGGCGAGAATCGGGCATTGCGTCAGGCTCCTATGAAGAAGGTCATGGCGATGAAAAAACCGAGGCAGATGAAGAGTGTCTTGAATACCCCCCGGAAACGCGCGGCGAGGAAGACGGCGAGGCACAGGGTGGCCAGCTTCAGCAGGGCCGTGGGGTTTTCGAAATGTCCCAGCCAGTCGTTGTAGTAACGCTCGCCCAGCAGGGCGGAATAGATGATGCCGCCCATGACGCCAAAGGCCGCGTAGTTGAGGAAACGGTAGATCAGGCCATCGGAGGCTATCGGCAGTTTGTGAAAGACCAGGATGGGCAGCGCGCGCAGCACGTAGGAGGCGAGCGAGGCGACGAGGATAAGCGTCCAGTTGTTCATTGGCTCTTCCGTTCGAACAGTTCGTCCCAGATCAGCAGGGCGGCGCCGAGTGCGAAAGGCACCACGAAGATCTGATAGTCATGCAGGTAGCGGCCGGCGATCGGGGTCAGGGCGAACCCGGCGCCGGTGGCGATCATCGGCTTGAGTTTCGGCCAGGCCAGCGAGGCGAGCACGGTGAAGTGGATCGGCAGGATCACGCCGATCACCGATTGCAGGAGCGGGTTCTGCTCGCCGCTGACCCAGTAGCCCAGGCCGGTGGCGATGATGGCGATCGACAGGGTGCTGATGCCGCAGCCCAGGTAATAGTTGTAGACGTTGGCGATCATGCCCTTCTTGGCGTTGGACAGGGTGAAGGTGGAGATCGACAGCAACTGGGCGGACAGCAGGGACTTCCACAGCGGTACGCCCTTGAAGTGCTCGGTCAATACCGAGGACATGATCAGGAAGCGGAAGTTGACCACCAGGGTGGTGAACAGGATCGACATCACCGTCAGGTTCGCGCCATGTTGGGCGAGGAACACCTGCAGTGGCGCCGCGTGCACGGTGAAGGTCATGATCAGCGCCTGCAGCCCCGAGAACCCGGCATCCCGGCTGGCGGCGCCGATGGAGAAGAAGAGGAACATGAAGGTCAGGCACACGGGGAGTGAATCGATGCAACCCTCGATGAAGGAGTTGCGACCGACCCGGCGTTGCTCGCCGGACGAGTCGGTGATCGACGCTTGGTTGGCCATGAAGGGAGCTCCTGGCGCCGACGGCGAAGCGAGTCCGCCGTCGGCACCGCAGGTTATCGAGCGCTGGACGCTACGAGTTGGTTGAGAAAGTCGACACTGCCACGCAGGGTGCCACCACGGGTTTCAAAACCGACCATGCCTTTCCAGCCGGTGTACTGAATGGCATCGATCAGGCCCGGGAAATCGAGGTTGCCCTGACCCAGCGGGAAATGCGAATCGCGGTCGCCGTTGTTGTCACTGAAAGACATGCCAACCACCCGGTCGCTGAATTTCCAGAAGAAGGACAGCGGATCGCCCTCATTGACATAGGCGTGGGACACGTCCAGGAACATGTGCAGACCGGGAACGGATTCCAGGACATGTTCCACCTCGTCTGCCGTGGTGCAGATGTAGTAGAAGGGGTGGAAGCGGGTGTAGTTGCACAGGTTCTCCAGCCAGATCTCGACGCCACGGGCCTTGCCATAGGCCACCAGCTCACGCAGGTTGCCCACCAGGCGTTCCAGGCCCTTCTGGCGGGCTTCCTTGACCAGGCGCGGCTCGACCACGCCACCTCCGTGGACAATCAGCGGCGCGCCGCCCAGGGCGGCACAGATGTCGACCTCTTTTTTCACGTAGTCCAGGGCGGCAGCGGCCAGATCCTCGACATCGCTGCCCAGGGGGGCCTTGAAGTTGCCGTGGAAAATCGGTTTCACGCCGCTGCTGGCGATCAGTTCGTTCAGCGCCGCCAGGCGTTGTGTGGTGAAGTCGGAGGGACGTTCGCCTTCGAGGCTGCCGTCGATGTACCAATGGCTGTACCCCTGCTCCAGGGCCCGCTGCAGGCCCGCCTCGGCTGTCAGATAGTCTTGCTGAGCGGTGGCGGTGATGAAGGCTGGCCAGGTTTCCCGGCTGGCGAATGCGGTGGTGTCGCCTTTTGGCAAATCAGTCACGGTTTCCATGTGTCGTCTCCACAATCCAATTGTATTTATGATGAGAGCGGTGATACCTGTGTCTCGTAGCGGCAACCGGGGCGTGCCCGGTGTGGGGCCAAATCATCTATCAATCCGTGGGCGGGACAACCTATCAGTTTGACAGGTTGGACGCCGCGCCCGTTGTCTCCAGGGCATCCAGCGTCTTGTGGTTCAGGGCGATGGACAGCGCGACGGCGCGCTCGACACCGATGGTCTTGGCTGGGCCCAGTCGCCGGATATCCAGGCCGAGCCTGATGAGCAGTTTCTCGACGCCCACCGTGGTCACCGTGACGAATCGCTTCAGGCCACGCTCGACGCCAAAGTGGACAACCGCGCGGATGGCGATCAGCGATTGATCGGAAAACGCATAGGGGCGACCGCTCTGCTGGCAGATGGCAAAGCGACTGAGTTCCCAGGTGTCCTCCGCGCGGGGAACCGGAGCACCGTAACCGATCCATAAACCCCACCAACTAAACGGTGGGGCTCAG
>NZ_AQOH01000206.1 GCF_000364705.1 Pseudomonas fuscovaginae SE-1
TACTGCCAGGGCATCCGGCGTGCGCCGCACCTGGGCCTCGAACAACCCATGAATGGTCTGCGCCTGCGGGTACTCCAGCGCGGTGTTGTTGAAGCCTACCAGCAACTGCTCGCGCTCGTCGGCCGGCAGGATCGGCAGGCGGTTGAGCGCCGTGGTCGGTGCCTGTTCCAGGGCCTGGACCAACTGTTCCAGGGCCGTGCGCATATACCCGCAGATCCGCTGTGCGCCGATCCCGGCGACCACCTGCACATTCAGGGTGAAACCTTCACCCAGGTCATCCAGGGACAGGATCAGCGGATAGTTGGTGCGTTCCTCGCCGCCCAGCACCTCGATCCCTTCCCACAACTGGATCGCCTCGTCGCTCGCCGCCAGCGTACTGTGCCGGTAATTGAGCAAGGCGTTGAACAGCGGCGTCGGCGCGGCCACGCCGCTGCATCGCTGGGCCTGGGCCAGGGAGGCATGCTCATGCCCCAACAACGCGGTGAGCCGCACATGGGTGGCCTTGACGGCGGCCCGCACATCCTGGGCGCCCACCGCGACCCGCAACGGCAAGGTGTTGATGAACATCCCCAGTGCCCGCTCGACCCCTTCGCTACCCTGCATCCGCCCCAGCAATACGGTACCGAAGACCACATCGTCGCGTCCGCACAGGCGCCCGAGCACCTGGGCCCACGCCAAATGGTGCAGGCTGGCCGCGCTCACGCCCTGCTGTCGGGTCTGGACCCGCAGGCGTCGGCTCAGGTCGGCGGCCAGGGGCAGGCTGGCCTCTTCGATTCCACGCCCGTCACCGCGCACATTCTGCAAACCGAACGGCAGGGTCGGTTCGTCGACATCGCCGAGCATCTCGCGGAAAAATGCCTCATGGCGCTCGCCGCCGACCCCGAAGCGGGCCTGGGCCACATAGTTGCGGTAAGGCACCGGCACACCCAACATCCCGACCTGGCCGTCAAGGTGCGCCTGAACTTCCTGTTGCACCACCTCCAGCGCCGCGTGATCGATGGCGATGTGGTGGAACAGCAACATCGCCACCCAGCGCCGGTTGACGACATCGTGGGTGAAGGCCAGACGCAGCAAGGGAGCCTGGCTGATATCGAGGCGATAGTGGCGCGGGTCGAAACGTTGTTTCAACTGTTCGGTGGCCGCACCGGCAGCGGGGTCGATGTCGATTTCAGTGAGCACCAGCCGGGCCTGGCGCCAGACCACCTGCACCGGCTCGTCCAGACCGGCCCAGACCACGCTGGTGCGCAGGATATCGTGGCGATCGACCACGTGCTGCAAGGCCCTGCTGAACTCGTCGAAACGGGCACGGCTGGCAAATGCGAACTGTGCCTGCAGAACATAGGGATCACCCTGCTGTGCGGCAATATGGTGATAGAGAATGCCTTCCTGCAATGGCGCCAGCGGGTAGATGTCCTGCACATTGCCCGCACCGCCGGGGACCGTGGCGACGATATGGTCGATGGCCGCCTGATCCAGCTTGACCAGGGGCAGCATGTCCGCCGTGATGCGTTCGCAACCGGGCGGGATAGCCGGGTCGGGAATCTCCACCCGACCGGCCTTGCCGCTGGAGTACTCACCGGCATTGATCAGTTCGATCAACGCGGCCTTGTTCTCGCGCAACATCGCCAGCACGGCGGGTTCCGTGAGGGACTGTCGCTTGCCGCTGACGACCAGTTGATCGCCCTTGACGGAAAGTTCCACATCCTTTTCTTTCAGTATTGCCAACAGTTCGATCATGCTCACAGAACAATCTCCATTCTTTCCGTCGTTGCCGCATATTCCGCGAGGGTGGGATGTTCGAACAGGTCGCGCACTTCAGCTTCCAGGCCTTCCTGACGCAAGCGTTCCATCAGGCTCACGGCGAGTAGCGAGTGGCCGCCCAGTTCGAAAAATTGGTCATGGCGACCGACCTTTTCGACCCCCAGCAGCTCTTGCCAGATAGCGGCGATCAGGGTTTCGGTTTCGCCTTGCGGGGCCTCGTAGCCCCGGCTGATCACGGCATCACCATCCGGCGCCGGCAGGGCCTTGCGGTCCAGTTTGCCGTTCGGCGTCAGCGGCAACGCGTCGAGCCGAACATAGGCCACCGGCACCATATAGGCCGGCAGTTGCCCCATCAGCCAGCCGCGCAGGCTGTCGATCGCCGGCTCCGTTTCCGTGGAACGAAGCGTGTAGTAGGCCACCAGGCGCTTGTCGCCCGGCACGTCTTCGCGGGCGGTGACCACCGCTTCGTGGATCGCCGGGTGTTTCGCCAGACGCGCCTCGATCTCGCCCAGTTCGATACGGAAACCGCGGATCTTCACCTGGTCGTC
>NZ_AQOH01000207.1 GCF_000364705.1 Pseudomonas fuscovaginae SE-1
GATATTGCCCTGTTACGGTCATCGGCTATGGCTTGAATTACTCCATCCAAATTTATTTCTTGAATCGTCTCATTATAGATGTTGTAGCTTATGACAGACGCTGGTAAAGGGCTTATTTCCGTAGATTCTAGGTGTCGAACAATTGTCCCTTTGTCCCTTACCAGCTCTACCGTCTGTACCGTGTACTCACCTTTGTTAATGAGGCTTCGAACGTCATTTGTCGTTAGTTCTGAATACTTTGAGCTCATAGCCCCTCCCAGAGAAATTGCCTAGGGCCTTCAAGGCCTGATGCCCTAAAATAGCGCCTGAAGCTGAGCAAGTCATGCTAAAAGCGCAAGCAATCCGAGGCTGGGGCGCACGCTACGGCAGGTTAAGCGTATTCCTCCCTGAACAGCTTGCTCAAGCCGGTGCCGCTGACGGCTTTGGACGCAAGGAGGGTGCCCTTGATCTCCTGATCGCCGTAGTCCGAGGTGATGAGCTGTCGCTGGGCCGCAGGGGATAGGGAAACCTTGTGATACGTAACCTTAACGTCCTGATCCTGCTCGCTCAGGTTAAAGCCCTCGAAGACGATCTGGACGTTCACGTTTGAGTTGATGAGGCCTTCCAGCCGGGTGGTGGCACGGGTCGAGTAGACGATCGTGGCTTCAGCCCCATCTTCAAAGCCTGCGTCCTTGTCCAGCTCAATGGAGCCACCAGAAACACGGTAGTCACTTTCGTCCAGCGGTTGACCTGCCACGGTCACAGAGGTCACTGCAGCGATCATTCCTGGGACGACGACCGACCGGCCCAGGTAGACGGCGCCTGTCCAAGTTTTCTCTGCTACCGCAGCGTCCTTGACCACATCGGCGAACAAGGCCAGCTTCATGACTTCCACGTTGAAATCTTTTGCGTTCACGGTCAGCTCGCCAGTGTTTTTGATCACACGAGACTTAGCAGTACTGAGAGTGCCATAGGTAGTATCCTGCATTTCGACTTTGTCTGATGTCAGTGCCAGCACTGCAGACGAGGAATGCGCTACAGCATAAAAACCACCAACTGGTTGGTCGTTGGCATCAAGCCTGGAAATCAGGACGGCGCCGTTGCCAATCCAGCCAATGGAGGTATCAATTGTTTGTACAGCCATTTTCAGTTCACCTTTGTTATTTTTGTTGGTGGTGTTCAGTTGAATTTTAAGTAGTGCGTCCAGACAATCAGCCAGGCGCTGTGATTATTGGCCTCACTATTGAATCCGGATAAAACTTCTTCGACAGATTCAACATTCGGAAGGTTTGGATTCAGCCTGGGATCACCCCTGTAATTGACGAGTGCCTTGCAGATATCAACACTAAGCTCCATTGCGGCTCTAGACATACCCTTGGTATCTTGGTCAGCCCGACCAACTACAAAAGCCCCAAAAATCACATCACAGACAAGGGGGTTCTTCATCACCATCGGCCCGCCACCACACCGCAGCAGAACTGTAGGCCTACTGCCATCTAATGTGATTTTTCCTATCGTCTTTGCATCTACTTCACCTGACAATAAGTGCACTGCAGGTTTTGATGGCAAATTTTCGATGAGGGTTTTGTAGTTCTGGAGGGCTTGAGAGAATGACATAGTGTTTTTGTTTTAATTATAACACTGGCTTGCTGGGCTCAAGGGCGTTTTCGATGTTTTCGAGCAGTATTTTTTGGTATTCGTCAAGCCATTGTTTCGGGAGGCCGGATTTGTCTGGCAGGAATCTCCGTTGTTTGACGGTTATGCCGTATTGGTGGTTATCCGCGTACACCAAGTTGGAGGCTAGTTCCAGGTTTGTTCCGCGCACGTTGTGCTTGATGCTGTTCCGGAGGCGGCCTGTATCGAGTAGAGGCTGGCCCGATCGTGTCCCAGGACGTGGTGTAACTCATCATGGCTCTGGC
>NZ_AQOH01000208.1 GCF_000364705.1 Pseudomonas fuscovaginae SE-1
GCCTTGCCTGACCTTCGTCTCAAGACTTTTCAGACAAAGCCTAGGGCTGCGCTGTCTGACAGGTCATGCCCTGGCTGGTGCGCAGGGCGTCAGACTCAGCGCTGAACGACCCGCATGTGGCCGGTCTGCTCCTTGGCGATCACCCGCTTGGCGACCGCGTAGTGGCTGGCCCAGTAGGGTTTCTTCAGGGTGTCGATGGTCACGGACTTGCCGCGACGCGGGGCATGGATGAAACGGTCGTTGCCCAGGTAGATGGCAACGTGGTTGACCTTGCGGCTCTTGATGTTGAAAAACAGCAGGTCGCCCGGCTTCAGGTCCTTGCGATCGACCTTCTGGCCGTGGCCTGAAGCCATGGCGTTGGAGGTGCGTGGCAGGTCGCTTGCGGCGACGCCACTGTAGGCGTACTTGACCAGGCCGCTGCAGTCGAAGCCCTTGCTCGGGCTGCTGCCGCCCCAGCGATAGGGGGTGCCCAGCACATTCACCGCACGGCTCAGGGCTGCGCTGCTCTGCTTGCTGTTCGGCGCACCGACGGCGGTGGCGGTGAGTTCGGCGTGTTTCGCTTTACCGTGGTTGGCGCGCTTGCCAGGGTGTTTGCTGCCTGGAACGCTGATCTCGGAAAGTCTGGCGACGGCTGCAGGTGACTTTGCAGTGTGGCCGTCGATGTTGGGAAGACGTTGCTCACGATTGGTGGCGTGGGCGGCCAATGGCATCAAAAGGCAAAGAGTCAGCCATGTCTTGAAAAATGGTCGCATTAGGCAAGGCTCATATGGATTTAGCGCGCAACTTTATAACAGCTTTCAGGTCTTTCCGAGGCCGTTTGTCGACTCTATACGGCGGGCAAAAGCGCTCTGCGCCGCCGAAAAGAGACTCATGGGTCACGCGCAGCTCAGGCGCCACAAGGCTTTCAGCGGTTTTCGGCAAGACTCTGTTACATGTTTTGAGACAGTAAAAAAGTCACAAAAAAAGACGAAAAATTTATCTATCAAGCTCGGAGATGGCATTCATGAGCAGCTATCGACACGATGGTGCGTTCGCCAATACCCACAACGTGCTCCTGGGGTATTTGCTGTGGATTTTCGGTTTCACCGGTTCCCACCGTTTCTATTACGGCAAGCCGGTGACCGGAACGATCTGGTTTTGCACGTTCGGATTGTTGGGCATCGGCTGGCTGATCGACCTGTTCCTGATTCCGGGAATGGATCGCGAGGCGGACCTGCGTTTTACTCCCGGTCCGCTGGACTACAACGTCGCCTGGTTGTTGCTGACGTTTCTCGGCATCTTCGGTGTGCACCGGATGTACCAGGGCAAGTGGATCACCGGCCTGTTGTACCTGGTGAGCGGAGGGCTGCTGGGGCTGGGGGTGCTGTATGACTTCTGGACGTTGAATGACCAGATTTCGCTGAGGAACAGCGGGCGGGGGGGAGGCTTGGCACCGAGCGGATTGTGATGAGCGGGTCTGTGTAGTGAATGAGTGCACCTGTGGTGAGCGGGCTTGCCCGCGCTGGGCTGCAGGGCAGCCCCAAAACCTGTCACTGCGTTTGTCAGGTAGAACGCGGTGGCAGGTTTGGGGGCCGCTGCGCGCCCCAGCGCGAGCGAGCCCGCTCGCCACACTAGGCTCTGTCTGAGAAGTCTTGATACTCGGTGATGCTGCGTTGAAAACCACCTCGGAATGCTCATTTACTCCAGTAAAGTCGGGCGCGACCCCG
>NZ_AQOH01000209.1 GCF_000364705.1 Pseudomonas fuscovaginae SE-1
CTGCATCACAGAGCCCCTGCATCACAGAGCCCCTGCATCACAGAACCCCTGCATCACAGAACCCCTGCATCACAGAGCCCCCTGCCTCACAGAGGTCTGTTCAGCCTGGAGGCCTGTTCTCCTCCTGTTCTCCTTTGGCCAGAGCTGACTTGGAAATATCAGGGCTTGTTCGAATCCAGCCCCTCGGCCTCGACATCTTCCTCGACCACTTCGGCGCTCTTGCCCTTGGTTTTCAACTCACTGACGATCACCGCCGCCACGATCAACCCGGCACCGACCAACGCCAGCCCCGGCAGCCGCTCACCGGCCAATCGCCCGGCGATCCCGGCCCATACCGGCTCGCCGGCATAGATCAGCGTGGCCCGGGTCGGCGACACGCTCTTCTGCGCCCAGTTCATCGCCACCTGGATCGCCGCGCTGGCGGCGCCCAGGCCGACGGCGCTGAGCAGCAGCGTCCAGGAAAACGCCGGCAAGGCTTCCCGGGTCGGTGCGATCATCAGGAAGGCCAGCACCGAAGCCGTGCCCAGTTGCACCACGGTGACGCGGCGCACATCGACCTTGCCGGCATAAGTGCCGATCAGAATGATCTCGGCGGCAATGGCGATGGCGCTGACAATGGTGGCGATTTCCCCCGAACTGAAATTCAGCTGGGCGCCATTGGGCCCGGACAGCAGCATCAGCCCGGTAAAGGCCAGCATGATGCCGACGCTGGGCATCAGGCCTGGTCGCTTGCCCAGCACCAACCATTGCAGCAGTGGCACGAAGGGCACGTACAGGGCAGTGATGAAAGCCGACTGGCTGCTGGGAATGCTCTGCAGGCCCACGGTTTGCAAGCCGTAGCCGAGCATGATCGCCGTGCCGATGAACACTCCGGCCTTCATCTCCAGCACAGTCATGCCCCGCAGGCTGCGGGCCGAGAACAACGCGACGATAGTGGCGGCGGCGGCAAACCGCAGGCCGACGAAAAACATCGGCCCGCTGACGGTCATGGCGTGCTGGACCAGCAGGAACGTGCCGCCCCAGATCATGGTGATCAGGATCAGTACGCCCTCGGCTTTGCTGAACCGCAGGACCGAAGGGATTAGACTGCTGGATTTGACCGGGACCATGGCCTTGCGCGCTTCCTGAAGTGAGACGCACAATGCGCCGAAAGATGGGCAGTATACTGCGCAAACCCAGCCTGTGAGCAATATAGTGCACAAAGAAACTTCGCAACGCGCTTCGGTTCTGCAACATGTCAGTCTCAACGTTCGACGCTTGCGGCACGCGGCGCAGTTGAGCCAGTCGGCGCTCTCGGAGAAGTCCGGGGTCAGTCGGCGAATGCTGGTGGCCATCGAGGCGGGGGAAAAGAACGTCAGCCTGACCACCCTTGACCGGGTGGCCGAAGCCCTTGACGTGGCTTTCAGCGACCTGATCCAGGCCCCGGACGTCCGCGACCCGAGTCGGATCAATGAGCTGGCCTGGGCTGGTTCCATTCCCGGCAGCAAGGCGGTGCTGCTGGCCAAGGCCATGGCCAGCCGTGAGGTCGAGTTGTGGGAATGGCGCCTGGAACCGGGCGAGGTGTATCACTCCGAGCCGGACAACGATGGCTGGAGTGAGCAGTTGTATGTGTTCGAGGGCTGCCTGACGGTGGTGCTGGGGGAGCAGCAACGGTCGGTGGCGACGGGCGAGTTCTTCATGTTTCCGAGTAACCAGCCGCATGGATATCGCAATGACGGCGAGGTGGCGGTGCGCTTTGTGCGCAATGTGGTGCTATAAGGGGCGTGACTGGGAGGGTGGTGGTGGATTCACCCTCGCTATCGCCAGCAAGCCGGCTCTCCCACAAGAAAAGCGGCACCATTTTGCCCGACACACCGCAGTCCTCCTGTGGGAGCCGGCTTGCTGGCGATAGCGATACCCGCCACTCCAACGCCCAGATTGACACCTCACCGACTGTTGCCAGGGCAACAGCAACTGGACACTTTGGCTATTTTTTAGCTTCACCTGTTTCTAGGTTGTTATCTTAACTTACTGAAATAAATGTATTTTAATTTCAGGCACGACTCCTGCTATGTCCTCTGCATGCGTTCTTTCGCACTCATCAGGACTCTGGAGTCGGTCTATGACAACTGCCGCCAAACCCACCTACGTCGCCCATGTCATCCGCTCGGATGAAGAGGCGATCGCCGCCGCCAGGCAACTGGCCGCACGTTTTGCCGTCGAGGCCAGTGTGCGCGATCGCGAACGTCGCCTGCCGGCCGCTGAACTCGACGAATTCGCCGCCACCGGCCTCTGGGGCATCACCGTGCCCAAGGCCTATGGCGGTGCCGGGGTGTCCTATGTGACCGTCGCCGAGGTGATCAAGATCATCTCGGCGGCTGACCCGTCCCTGGGCCAGATCCCGCAGAACCACCTTGGCGTGCTCGACATCCTGGTGCAAACCGCCAGCGAGGAGCAGAAGCGTCACTACTTCGCCAAGGTGCTGCAAGGCTACCGCTTCGGCAACGCCTTCTCCGAAGCCAAGAGCAAGAACGCCGGCACCTTCGAAACCCGCATCCGCTTCGAAGGCGATGAGGCGGTGATCAACGGCGAGAAGTTCTACTGCACCGGCGCGCTGTTCGCCCATATCGTGCCGGTGGTCGGCCTCGACGAGGCGGGCAATGCGCAGATCGCCTTCGTCGAACGCCATGCCCAGGGCTTGACCATCGTCGACAACTGGGACGGTTTCGGCCAGCGCACCACCGCCAGCGGCAACGCGCTGTTCGTCGATGTGCGCGTGCCGCGCGGCAGCGTGATTCCCGCGCACCTGGCCTTTGACCAGCCGACCGCCAACGGCCCGATCTCGCAGATCATCCAGGCCGCCGTCGACACCGGTATCGCCCTCGGCGCACTCGAAGAAACCAAGCGCCACGCGCGCCAGGCCCGCCCATGGATCGACAGCCAGCAGGAGCATGGCTGGCAAGACCCGTTCAGCCTCGCCGCCATTGGCGACCTGGAGTGGCGGGGGGGG
>NZ_AQOH01000210.1 GCF_000364705.1 Pseudomonas fuscovaginae SE-1
GGCGATCCTGGAGAAGGCCGGCCGCGCCATCGATCACGCCCTGGCTGAGCCCAGCGAGGACAGTGTCGCCGAAGCTTCGGTCGTCGTGGCCCAGGCCAAGGTCCTGTCGGCCGAAACCTCCCTGCTGGCCGCCAGCAAGCTGTTCGAACTGGCCGGCACGCGCTCGGTGCTCGGCAAGCACAACCTCGATCGCCACTGGCGCAACGCGCGTACCCACACCCTGCACGACCCGGCGCGCTGGAAATACCACCTGATTGGCAACCACCTGCTCAACGGCGTCAAGCCGGCCCGGCATGCCTGGAACTAGGAGTCCGCGATGAACGCATTGAATCAATCCATTCCCCGTGATGCCGCGCTGAGCCACGCCAGCGCCGACCTGCAGGCTGCCCGCAGTGGCCTGGAGCGTACGCTCGCCGCCGTGCGCGGCCAGGCCGGCCAGGCGCGCGATCCCCAGGTGATCAGCCAATTCGGCGACCTGCAGATCCGCATCGAAGTCGCCGCCGCCCTGATCGAGCGTGCCCAGCGGTTCGCCAACGGCGCCCAGGACGAGGCGGAAAAACTCATCGCCGCCACCGAAGCGGCGCTCGCCAGTGCCGATGCCCTGCAGCAGGTCGGCAACACCGAGTGGACGCTGACCGGCCAACGCGCCCATCTGTCGCCCAGCCACGACCCGCTGCAAGACCCGCTGCATCTGAAATACACGCTGATTGGCAACTTCCGCCTCAATGGCGTGCTGCCCGACCGTTCCAGGAGTGCTGTCGATGTCCCGTGAAATCCGCCTCAATGCCTTCGACATGAACTGCGTGGGCCACCAGTCTCCTGGCCTGTGGGCCCACCCACGGGATCGTTCCTGGCAGTACAAGGACCTGGAGTACTGGACCGACCTGGCGAAGATCCTCGAGCGTGGCAAGTTCGATGGCCTGTTCATCGCCGACGTGCTCGGCATCTATGACGTCTACAACGGCAACGGTGATGCAGCGATCCGCCAGGCGGCGCAGGTGCCGGTCAACGATCCGCTGCAACTGATCCCGCCGATGGCGCTGGTGACCGAGCACCTGGGCTTTGGCCTGACTGCCTCGCTGTCTTTCGAGCACCCGTATCCGTTCGCCCGGCGGCTGTCGACTCTCGATCACCTGACCAAGGGCCGCGCCGGCTGGAACATCGTCACCTCGTACCTGGAGAGCGGGGCGAAGAACCTCGGCCAGCGCGCCCAGACCGAGCACGACGCGCGCTACGACTACGCCGAGGAGTACCTGGAGGTCTGCTACAAGCTCTGGGAAGGCAGTTGGGAAGACGGCGCGGTGTTGCGTGACCGCGAGCGCAAGCTGTTCAGCGACCCGCGCAAAATTCACGAGATCCAGCACTTCGGCAAACACTTCCAGGTGCCCGGCATCCACCTGTGCGAGCCCTCGCCGCAGCGCACGCCGGTGTTGTACCAGGCGGGGGCGTCGAGCCGCGGCAAGCAGTTCGCCGCCGAGCATGCCGAGTGCGTGTTCGTGGCGGCGCCGTCCAAGGTGCTGCTCAAGAAGGTGGTGGCCGATATCCGCCGGCGCGCCGCCGAGGCCGGGCGGGATCCGAAGAGCATCCTGATCTTCAACCTGCAGACGGTGATCGTCGATGAGACCGACGCCAAGGCCAAGGCCAAGTTCGAGGAGTACAAATCCTACGTCAGCTATGAGGGCGCGCTGGCGCTGATCTCCGGCTGGACCGGGATCGACTTCAGTCAGTTCAAGCCGGACGAGCCGCTGCGGCATGTGCACACCAACGCGATCCAGTCGGCGGTGGAGACCTTCTCCACGGCGGATCCGAACCGCGTCTGGACACCGAACGAGCTGGCCGACTGGGTGGGCATCGGTGGTTTCGGGCCGCTGTTCGTCGGTGGGCCGGAGACGGTGGCCGACCTGCTGCAGGAGTGGGTCGAGGACACCGACGTCGATGGTTTCAACCTGGCCTATGCGCTGACCCATGAGACCTTCGTCGATGCGGTCGAGTGGCTGGTGCCGGAGCTGCAGAAACGCGGCGTGTACAAGAAGACGTACGCGCCGGGGACCTTGCGCGAGAAGCTGTTCGGCGCCGGGCCGAAGCTTTCGGATGTTCATCCGGGGGCCGGGTACCGGGACCTATTGTGGCGAGCGGGCTCGCCCGCGCTCGACTGCACAGCAGTCGCAAACCTATCGGCGTATTCCACCTGACACACCGCAATCGCCGATTTCAGGGGTGCTTCGCACCCCGACGGGGGCAAGCCCCCTCGCCACATTACTGAACGAGGTGACCCCCATGAGCGTGCACGAACTCAAGCGTCCGCCAGCGAGCCTGTCGCCGCAACCCGAAACGGTCTCGATCCTTCCCGCCGCCCTCGAACAATTGCGGCACTGGGCCCAGGTCAGTCCGCTGCACAGCGCCTTGCGCCACAAGCGTCACGGTCAATGGCATTGCTGGCGCTGGATCGACACCCTGCGTGAAGTCGAGCGCCTGGCCGATGGCCTGCGCCAGCAGGGTTTCACTGCCGAGTCGCGGCTGGCCCTCAGCGGTAGCCTTGAACCCAACCTTCTGCTGTTGGCCCTGGCAGCCCATTCCCTTGGCGGCCAGGTTTTCAGCCTGGCACCGGACCTGAGTGTCGAAGCCCTTGGCCAGGCGTTCTGGCGCCTGCAACCCAGCCACGGTTTTGTCGACAGCCGCCAGCAACTGCTCGACTGGCTCCCCCCCGG
>NZ_AQOH01000211.1 GCF_000364705.1 Pseudomonas fuscovaginae SE-1
CGGACAGCGCTCCCGGCGTGCTGATCGCCAACCAACTGCCCGGCCGGCTACCGGGGTTGCCGCGCCAGGCCGTGCTGGCCTTTGCCAGCCTTTGTGGTGACAACCAGGCACCGCGCCCGATCGTGCTGTGGCGGGCGCCGCTGGCGCAGCCGCAACTCTGGAGCGAGGAGGGGACCGATTGGCCGGGCGGCCTGGCGGTGGTGCTTGACCAGTGGCTGAACAGCGGCCATAGCCTGGCGTTCACCGAGAGCCGCGACAGTGCCAGTCGCGATCGCCGCGAGGTGGCGCCCTCCGGGCTGCTGCTTTCCCCCGAGCGCCTGCAGACCCTGGCCGACGAGATCGAGCAGCGCCTGGCGGCCCCTGGCACCTGGCGTCGCCGCCTGTGCGAATGGTCGCTGGCCCATCCCGAACGCCTCATCGCGCGCCTGCTCAAGCAACGGGTGCGCCGGCTGCTGGGGTTCCAGCGCCTGCAATACATCTGGCAGCCGAGTCAGCCCGCGAAGCTGCCGGCCACCTTCAACCAATGGCGGCTCCAGGCCCCGGGACGGAAAAGCGCATGAGTGTGGCCGAGCCGATTTTGCAGGTGCGGGACATATCCCTGTCGTTCAAGGGCGTGAAAGCCATCAACCAACTGTCATTCGAGGTCCGCCGTGGCGAGATCTGCGCGCTGATCGGGCCCAACGGCGCCGGCAAGAGTTCGCTGCTCAACCTGCTGAACGGTGTCTACCGCTTCGACAGCGGCGAGATCGTCTTCGAGCGGCAGCGCTTTCGTCGTATTGACCCGCTGGACGCGGCGCGCCGGGGCATCGGGCGCACTTTCCAGAACAACGCGCTGTTCAAAAAGATGAGCGTGATCGACAACCTGCTCACCGGCCTGTCGCGCTACCAGCGCAGCCATTTTCTCGAACAGGCCCTGGGCCTGCCACGGGCACGGCGCGAGGCCGAGGCGTTTCGGCGCAAGGCCCAGCACATCCTGCAGTTGCTGGCGTTGCAGGCCCTGCGCGAGGTGCCGGTGGGCAACCTGTCCTATGGCCTGCAGAAGCGCGTCGAGTTGGGCAGGGCGCTGATCGCCGGGCCCACGCTGTTGCTGCTGGATGAGCCGATGGCCGGGATGAACGCCGAGGAAAAGCAGGAAATGGCCCGGTTCATCGCCGACGTCAACCGCGACCTCGGCACCACCGTGGTGCTGATCGAACATGACATGGGCGTGGTGATGGGCCTGTCCGACCACGTGGTGGTGCTCGACTACGGGCGCAAGGTCGGCGACGGCACGCCGGCCGAGGTGCAGACCAACCCGGACGTGATCGCCGCTTACCTGGGAGCCGCACACTGATGGCCTTCTTCCTGGAAACCCTGCTCGGCGGGCTGCTCGCCGGCACCCTGTATTCGCTGGTCGCCATCGGCTTCGTGCTGATCTACAAGGCCAGCGGCGTGTTCAACTTCGCCCAGGGCTCGATGCTGCTGTTCGCCGCGCTGACCTTCGTCAGCCTGCACGAGCACGGCGTGCCGTTTGCCCTGGCCCTGCTGCTGACTGTCGTGGTGATGGTGATCGGCGCACTGCTGATCGAGCGCCTGGTGCTGCGGCCGCTGGTCAACCGCTCGCAGATCACCCTGTTCATGGCCACCCTCGGCCTGTCCTTCATCGTCGAGGGGCTGGCCCAGGGGCTGATGGGCTCGCAGGTGCGGGCGCTGGACCTGGGCATCGATGATGTGCCGCTGTTCGTCCATGGTGTGATGCTCAGCCAGTTCGATCTGATTGCCGCCGCCACCGCCGTGGTGCTGGTGGTGGTTTTGGCGCTGCTGTTCAACAAGACCCGCATCGGCATCTCGTTGCGGGCGGTGGCCGACGACACCCAGGCGGCGCTGTCCATCGGTATCCACCTCAACCGCATCTGGCAGATCGTCTGGGCCGTGGCCGGCGTCGTCGGCCTGGTGGCGGGGCTGCTCTGGGGCGCGCGCCAGGGCGTGCAGTTCTCGCTGTCGCTGGTGGTGCTCAAGGCGCTGCCGGTGCTGATCATCGGCGGCTTCACCTCGATTGGCGGGGCGATCGTCGGCGGGCTGATCGTCGGCGCCGCCGAGAACCTCGCCGAGGTTTATATCGGCCCGCTGATCGGCGGCGGCATCACCCCCTGGTTCGCCTATGTCCTGGCACTGGTCTTCCTTTACATACGCCCGGCCGGCCTGTTCGGCGAGCGGGCCATCGAGCGAGTCTGAAGCATGTCTGTTCCTGTCATCACTGAAACGGCACCCTGGGTGCTGGTCCAGCGGCGCCTGCCGTGGACCCTGGTCGGCCTGCTGGTGCTGGCCTTCGGCGTGGTCCCGCTGGTGGGCAACGACTACTGGCTCAGCGCGATCCTGATTCCGTTCCTGGTGCTGTCCCTGGCGGGCCTGGGGCTCAACCTGCTGACCGGCTATGCCGGGCAGACTTCGGTCGGCGCGGCGGGCTTCATGGCAGTGGGGGCCTTTGCCACCTACGGCTTCCTGTTGCGCCTGCCGGAACTGGGCCTGCCCCTGGCGCTGCTCGGCGGCGGGGTGATCAGTGCGCTGGTGGGGCTGCTGTTCGGCCTGCCCAGCTCGCGGATCAAGGGCTTCTACCTGATGGTCACCACCCTGGCGGCGCAGTTCTTCCTGGAGTGGCTGTTCGTCAAGTTTCCCTGGTTCTACAACTACGGCTCCTCCGGGACCATCTCCGCACCGAGCCTGAGCCTGTTCGGCCATGACCTGAACACGCCGCTGGGGCGCTACCTGCTGACGTTGGTGACGGTGCTGCTGCTGACCTGGACCGCGCGCAACCTGGTGAACAGCCAGACCGGGCGCAACTGGATGGCGATCCGCGACATGGACACCGCCGCGGCGGTGATCGGTATCCCGGTGGCGCGCTACAAGCGCCTGGCGTTCGCCTTCAGCTCATTCTACCTCGGTATCGCCGGGGCGCTGTGGGCTTTCGCCTACCTGGGCACCGCCAGCGCCGGCAGTTTCGACATCAACCGCTCCTTCCAGATCCTCTTCATCATCATTATCGGCGGCATGGGCAGCATCGCCGGCAACTTCATCGGCGCGGCCTTCATCAGCCTGTTGCCGATCCTGCTCAGTCATCTCGGCCAGGCCCTGCTGGGCGGCGCGGTGGATGCCGGGCAGTTGCAGAACCTGCAGAAAATCATCTTCGGCGTGCTGATCATCCTGTTCCTGGTCAAGGAGCCGGAAGGGCTGATCCGCCTGCTGGGCAATACCCGCGACCGGCTGCGCCACTGGCCGCTGCGCTTCTGACTTCCCGACCCGCCATCCCTGGAGAACGATTCGACCATGCGTGCACTTTTCAAACGTTCACTGACCGCCACGGCTTTGGCCTTGACCATTTTGGGCGCGGCGGCGCCACTGGCCCAGGCCTCGCCGGACCAGCAGTTCTTCCCGTTGGCCACCTACCGGGTCGGCGCCTACGCCTCCAGCGGCGTGCAGGTGTGGGCGGGGATGATCGACTACCTCAACTACATCAACGAGGTCGAGGGCGGCATCAACGGCGTCAAGCTGGTGTGGCGGGAATGCGAGACCGAATGGACGGCCGAGAAGGGCATCGAGTGCTACGAGCGCTTCAAGAGCGGCCTGGATGGCGCGCCGGTGGCGGTCTACCAGCCCAACGGCGCGCCGGCGGCCTATGCCCTGAGCGAGCGCGCGGAGGTCGACAAGATCCCGCTGATCACCCTCGGCTACGGCCGTACCGAAGCCACCGACGGAAAGGTCTTCCCCTACAACTTCCCGGTGATGCTGACCTTCTACAGCGAAGCCTCGACCCTGGTGAACTACATCGCCCAGCGCGAAGGCGGCTTCGACAAGCTCAAGGGCAAGAAGATCGCCACCGTCTACCACGACTCGGCCTACGGTCGTGAAACCCTCGGCCCGTTGAAGCTGCTGGCCGAGAAGTACGGTTTCGAGAACATCCAGATCCCGGTCGCCGACCCGGGCAACGAACAGTCGGCGCAATGGCGCCAGGTCCGTCAGCTCAATCCGGACTGGGTGTTCCTGCGCACCTGGGGCGTCTCGACCCCGGTGGCGGTCAAGACCGCCGCGCGCTTCGGCTTCCCGGTCGACCATATCGTCGGCGACATCTGGGCCAGCTCCAGCGAAGACGTGCTGCCGGCCGGCGCCGCAGCCAAGGGTTATCTGGCCCTGACTCCGTACCCGGCGGGCAGCGACTTCGAAATCCACAAGCGCCTCAAGCAATACATACTCGACAAGGGCAAGAGCGACCTCAAGGATCTGAACAACTTCGGCAGCGTCTACTACAACTCCGGCCTGGTGAACGCCGCCATCGCCGTGGAAGCGATTCGCACCGGCCAGGGCAAGTTCGGCAAGCGGCCGCTGCATGGCGAGGAAGGCCGTTGGGGCCTGGAGCATCTGGATATCGACGACGCACGGCTCAAGGCCATGGGTTTCTACGGGCTGATGCAGAACCTCAAGCTGTCCTGCAGCGACCACGAGGGCGGCGGCTCGGCCCGGGTGCAGCAATGGGATGGCGCGCACTGGAGCCTGGTCAGCGACTGGATCGTCGCCGACCGCACGCTGCTGCGCCCCTTGATCGACGAGAAGTCGGCGGCCTTCGCCAAGGAAAAGAACCTGACCCCGCGCACCTGCGCGGCAGGCGAATGAACCATGGGCCAACCGGCGATTGAAACGGGCGCGGCGCCGCTGTTGCAGGTCGATGACATCGAGGTGATCTACGACCGCAGCATCCTCGCGGTATCCGGCGTGTCCCTGAGCGTGCCGCGTGGCGGCATCGTCGCCTTGCTCGGGGCCAACGGTGCCGGCAAGAGCACCACCCTCAAGGCCATCTCCGGGCTGGTGCGGGCCGAGCGTGCGCAGGTCACCCGTGGCAGTATCCACTTCCAGGGGCTGAACAGCCTGACGGTGGAGCCCAACCAGCGCGTGCGTGATGGCCTGGTGCACGTGCTGGAGGGCCGGCACGTGTTCGGCCAACTGACCGTGGAGGACAATCTGCGCAGTGGTGGCTTCGTTCGCGGCCTGAGCCGGCGCGAACTGCAGAATGATCTGGAGCGGCTGTACGCCTGGTTCCCGCGCCTGAAAACCAAGCGCAAGACCCAGGCCGGGCTCACCTCCGGCGGCGAACAGCAGATGGTCGCCATCGGTCGGGCCCTGATGACCCGGCCGACTTTGGTCTTGCTCGACGAGCCATCCATGGGCCTGGCGCCTATTATCGTGGAAGAGATCTACGAGATCGTCGCCCAGCTCAACCGTGAGCAGAACGTCAGCTTCCTGATTGCCGAACAAAACATTAACGTAGCGCTGAAATACGCCACCCGCGGCCATGTCCTCGACACCGGCCGGGTGGTGCTCAGCGGTACGTCGGACGAGCTGCTGGCCCGGGGCGACCTGCAGGATTTCTACCTGGGCAGGCACTGACAAGAGAACGAAGAATGAGTGAAATCCTGAGCGGACAGGCGACACACGCCATCCCGCCGGTAGCGGGGCAGGCCGACATAGCGATCGTCGGCGGTGGCTTGAGCGGGACCATGCTGGCGGTACAGTTGCTGCGCCTGCCGGGACGGCGTCGGGTGCTGGTCATCGAGCCACGTGCCGAACTCGGTCGTGGCGAGGCCTACAGCGCCACGGAGCTGGGCCACACCCTGAACGGCAACGCGGCACGCATGAGCGTCGACCCGGACAAGCCCGACGACCTGACCCAGTGGCTCGAGGCCTATATCGCCGACGGCGGCTGGCCCGAATCGGACCAGCAACACGTGCCGGTCAGCGAACTGTTCATGCCTCGGGGCCTCTTCGGCCTCTACGTCCAGCAGCGCCTGGCCGAAGCGCGGGAGCAGGGTGCCGCCTGGGGCTCGACGGCCGAGCATGTGCACGGTGAGGTGGTCGACCTGCAGGCGGACAGCGACAGCGTACGCCTGACGCTGGCCGACGGTCAGCAACTGCAGGCCGCCCACGCGGTACTGGCGACCGGCATGTTCCCGGCTGCGCGCACCCGTCAGAAACAATCCAGCGGCCTCAACGCCGCTGCTGTCGACCCCTGGGACGTGACCGCCATGTCGCGTCTCGACCCTCAGGGAACGATCCTGATCATCGGCTCCGGCCTGACCATGGTCGATGCCGTGGTTTCCCTGGAGCAGGCCGGCCATCGTGGGCCGATCCGGGTCTTCTCCCGCCACGGCCTGCTGCCCCATGTCCGCCGCCAGCCGCCGACCTGGGTCGATTTCCTGGCTGCCGACCATGGCATCCGCAGCCCGCTGCAACTGCTGTGCGAAGTGCGCCGGCAATGTGCCGAGGCGATCGACGCCGGTATCGACTGGCAAGCACCGTTGGACACGGTGCGCGCCCATATCGGCCGGCTGTGGAGCCAGGCCACCGACGTTCAGCGTCGCCAGTTCGTACGGCATGTGCGGCCTTGGTGGGAGAGCCACCACCACCGCTCGCCGCCGTTGAGTGCCGAACTGGTGGAGCGCCTGCACAGGGAAGGGCGGCTGACCATCGAGGCGGCGTCGCTCAAGGGCTTGGGCGAAGTGCGCGATGGGCAGGTCAGCATCACCCTCCGGCCACGGGGTGAAGCGCAGACCGTGACGGTCAGCGGTGTAGGCCTGATCAACTCCACCGGTATCGAATACGACTGGCGTCGTGTCGATCGGCCATTGCCGCAGCGACTGCTGGCGCGTGGGTTGATCCGGCCGGGGCCATTGGCCTTGGGGATTGCGGCTGATTCTGGTGGTGCGGTGGTGGATGCCGAGGGTGAAACCTCGTCCCGGCTGTTTGCCATGGGCCCGCCATTGCGGGGGATATGGTGGGAGAGCACGGCGGTGACCGATGTGGCGATTCAGGCCAAGGCCCTGGCGGCGCGGCTGGTGCAATTGGCTGAGCGGTAAACGTGTGAGGCTGATCTGAAAAAATAAAAAATATTTAGAATTCAGGGGGTTGCCAGTGTCATGTAACTAGGACATAATGCGCGCCATCAGCACGGACGGCAACGTAGCGATCGCTGAAGAATCAAGGAGTTGCGGCAAGTCAATCTTGCAAGGGCGCTCGATTCGACCCTGAGGCCGAGTAGCAAAATGGTTATGCAGTGGATTGCAAATCCATCTACGCCGGTTCGATTCCGACCTCGGCCTCCACTATTCAAAGCCCCGTTGATCTTTGGTCTACGGGGCTTTTTGTTTTTCTTGAAATAAGCGGCCAGAGCTTGGGCGAATGCCGTTGATAGTTCTACATGATTGTTTACCGGATCGCCGTAGATCGGGTCGAGATTGTGAGCGTGTTGCATGCGCGGCAGAACTACCCAGGGTAGGGGGGCTGACCAAGATCGGCTCTTCTTCATTTTTCGCTTTCAGCTCAGGTGCTTAGACGTCAAGTAAATGCCATTCGGCTCGTAGCGGCATGTCGCCATGTTGCATTATTTTTCCATCCTGTCATTCCTGCGCGTGTTGAGGAGTGCCGAATAGAACCCGGTCATCGAGCTGGGTTTTTTATTGCCTGAGTTTTTGTGCGTAACATCAGCCAGGCCGGCCTTTTGGGGCTTGGGTAAAGGTGGTGGCAATTTGATATAAGTGGTTTAGAATACCGCCAAATTTTATCGCCATGGAGAGCGAAATGAACGAAGCAGTTGCAATGGCGGCTCCGCAAAAGCGGCAAGTGGGGTTTATTCTAGGGCTTGGAATTCTTTTCTTTCCCTTGTTGTTTGGCTGGATGCTGCTGAGAAAGGGGCACTCGACTTTCGCTCGCATTGTCGGCTTCGTCTGGATGGCTCTGTGTCTTTTCTCGTTGATTGGCATGGGCTCGATTTCAAAAACCAGTTACGACACCTACAAGGAAAGGGCGGCCCAATCCAGTACACAAGGTTCGGCTCCTAAGCAGCCGGTCCCGGCAGAACCGCTTAAGGCTTACACGTCGGCGAAAGTCTCCCAAGATTACGAAGACAACACTGTTGCTGCTGATATGCAGTACAAGGGCAAGCGCGTGAAGGTGACCGGGCGCATCACCGATATCAATACTGATTTCCTCGGGAAACCGTATCTTGTACTTGCGGGCACTAACCCGTATCTGGGGCCGCAGTTCAAATTCGAAAAATCGGACGTGGCCTCTCTCGCATCGCTCAAGAAAGGTGCGCAAATTTCGGTAGTCTGCACCGGCAATGGCGACGTCGCCAAAATACCGATGTTCGAAGATTGCGAAGTCTCAAAATAGCCAGTTGACACCTGCGGTACCTGCCTATGGATTTCGCATTATTTTGCGTTTTTTCCGCGAGCAAAGCCCAACCCTGAGTTGGGCTTTTGGCTTTCTACAGTTCACCAAGCCTCAGCACCTGCTGGGGCTTTTTCATTTTCACGCCCAGGGAGTAGAGCGCATGGATTTGTTGCAGCGCCTCTTCGATAAACTGGACTGGGCATTTGCCGCCGCGTATGGGTTCATCGACCACCACCGAGATCACGATGCACCGATCAGGGGCTGTTCGGTGCGATTTTGTCTAGCACCTGGCGGGCCAGCGCGTGGTACAGCGAGACCGGGGCGATCCAGCCGGAGATGGTGGCGGCCATGACCGTGGCGGCCAGCATGGGGATGACCAGGTCGGGACTGTGGGAGAGTTCCAGCACGATCACCGAGGCGGTCAGTGGCGAGCGAGTCACGCCAGCGAGGTAGGCGCCCATGCCCAACAACGCACAGGTCTGTGGGTTGAGGTTGGGCAGCAAGGACAGCAGCGGTGCGAAGGCCGCGCCTATGCTCAGCGAGGGCGAGAAGAGGCCGCCAGGAATTCCGGAGAGATAGGACACCACGTTGGCCAGGAACTTCCACAGCAGGAAGTTCTGGTCGGTCATCGGGTGGCCTTCGAGCAGAGCGCGGGTTTCTTCGTAACCGGTGCCAAACACATGGTTGCCGCAGGCCAGCCCCAGCAGTGCCAGCGACAGGCCGCAGGCTGCGGCGAAGGGTACCGGGAAGCGTTCGCGCAGCCGGCACATGCGGCCAAGCCAACCGGCCTGGGTGGGAAGTACCAGTTTGACGTAGAGCCCGCCCAGCAGGCCGCCGAGCAGGGCGCAGGCTGGCACTTCGCTCCAGCCCCAGCCGGCCGGCAGGCTGCCGCCGATCTCGCCGAAGTACGAGTAATGGCCCATCAGGCCGAGGGTGACGGATCCGCCGATTAGAACCGCTGTGAGCACCAGGCCACTGAAACGTTGTTCGAAGGTGCGGCTGAGCTCCTCGATGGCGAAGACGATACCCGCCAGCGGGGTGTTGAATGCGGCAGCGATGCCGGCTGCGGCGCCAGCGAGAATCAGTCCTGCGATGGTGCGCCTGCCGTGCAGGCCCAGACGCCGACCGAAGGCGTAGATGACGGCGGCGCCGACGTGCACCGTGGGTCCTTCGCGGCCCACCGAGCCACCGACCAGCAGCGCGGCCAGGGTGAAGAGCATTCGCACGGCGGCTACCGGCAACGCTAGCACCCTGGCGCGCAAGCGCCGCGAGGGTGAGTCCAGTGCGGCAATTACTTGTGGAATGCCGCTGCCCTTGGCCTGAACGAGCCAGCGCTGGGTGATCCAGGCCAAGAGGGCAAAGCCCGCCGGGGTGACTAGCAGCGGCAGCCAGGAGGCGACGCCGAGCATGCGCTTGAACAGGGCGAAGGACTGGTCCGCCAGCCAGGCGAAGGCCAGCGCCACCAGGCCCACAAGCAGAGCGCCGACCCAAAACGCCAGGCGTTGTCGCCACTCCAGCCAGCGTGGCCGTCGGAAGCGCCGGGGCGGGGCGGTGGTGGCGGGTTCCGCATGGTTTGGGTTGGGTTGTTCGGACATCGGCGCGACCGGGATCGTGGATCAAGAGGCAATTATCGCCATCTTTATCCAGTCCGCCTATGCACGATTAGAAGGAAAGAGATGCCTGCCTTCCGATCTTGTAAAAAATCAATGGTCGTTAATGACCTGAAGGAGTCAGAAGGCTGCCATGTTTCCCTGGGCTATTTCATGGGGGCTCAACTGAGTCCGCTATCTTGGGCGTCCTACGCCAGGTCCTCCAGTTCTCTCATCAATTCGTCCGGGATGTTTAGCTCGTCGGCGCTCAGGTTTTCCTTCAGGTGCGCTACCGATGACGTGCCAGGGATCAGCAGAATGTTAGGAGCGCGCTGCAGCAGCCAGGCCAGAGCTACGCGCAAGGCTGAGGAGTCGAGGCGTCCCGCGACGCTGGACAGGGTGGCCGACTGTAGTGGCGTGAATCCGCCCAGCGGAAAAAACGGTACGTAGGCGATACCTTGGTGCGCCAGTTCGCTGATGAGTGCTTCGTCGTTGCGGTGGGAGAGGTTGTAGTGGTTCTGCACGCATACCACCGGAGCGATGTCCTGCGCCTGCTTTACTTGCTTGGCTGATACATTGCTCAGGCCCAGGTGACGGATCAGGCCCTGACGTTGTAGATCGGCCAGGGTGCTGAAGCCTTCTTCGATAGAGGACTCATCAGGGGCGTGCGCCGTGCCCCAGGCACGGTAATTCACCACATCCAGTACCTCGACGCCGAGGTTACGCAGGTTTTCATGTACCGCACGGGTCAATTCGGCCGGGGTGTGTGCGGGATTCCATGAGGCATCGGTGCCGCGTACCGCGCCGACCTTGGTGGCGATCACCAAGTTGTCGGAATAGGGATGCAAGGCTTCTCGGAGCAGTTGGTTGGTGATGTGGGGGCCATAGAAGTCTGCGGTGTCGATGTGGTTCACCCCGGCGGTCACTGCTGCCCGCAGGACCGCCAGTGCCGTCGCGCGGTCCTTGGGTGGGCCGAACACTTGCGGGCCTGCTAGCTGCATGGCGCCATAGCCCAGGCGGTTAACGGTCCGGTCACCGAGTAGGAACGTGCGGGCGCGGTGAGTATTGCTCATGAAATCTGCCTCAATCAGTGGGGGAGTGAGGGTCACTATAGGTCTTGACCACTATGCTGATAATTCGATGTAATCGGTACGGGTTGTACGGGAGGCAGAACAGTGGCGGCGGATATTCAGGATTTGCTGGCCTTCGTGGCGGTGGTCAAGGCCGGCGGTTTTCGCGAAGGGGCGAGAGCCAGCGGCAGGTCGGCCTCAAGCCTCAGCGATGCCGTGCGACGTATGGAGGCCGGACTGGGCGTTCGTCTACTGAACCGCACCACTCGCAGCGTGATGCCCACCGAGGCTGGGGCGCGGTTGATGGAGCGCATTGTGCCAGCGCTGGGCGAGGTGGAGTCCGCACTTGATGTGGTCAATGACTTTCGTGATCGACCTTCCGGAACGTTGAGGCTCAACGTACCCTTGAGCGCCGCCAGGTTGGTGCTGCCGTCGATCATCACCCCGTTCCTGCAAACCTATCCCGACATTCGTCTGGAGGTGATCGCCGAGGACAGCTTTGTCGACGTGCTGGCGGCGGGCTGTGACGCCGGGATTCGTTACGACGAACGCCTGGAACAGGACATGATTGCCGTGCCCATAGGTCCGCGTCTGCAGCGCTTTGCAACAGCGGCTTCACCGGCCTATCTCAATGCCCGCGGCCGCCCGCTGCACCCGAGCGAGCTGCTGCAGCATGCCTGTCTGCGCGGCAAATTCCCCAGCGGCGTGATGCCGTCGTGGGACTATGAGCGCAATGGCGAGACCATCAGTGTCGAGCCCAGCGGACCCCTACTGGTGCGCATCGGTGGTGCTGTGGACCTCGCGGTGCAAGCCGCCATCGACGGGCTGGGCATCATCTACCTGTTCGAGGACTGGCTACGTCCCCACCTGGAAAGTGGTGTATTGGAGCCGGTACTGGAGTCGTGGTGGCAGAGTTTTTCCGGGCCTTTTCTCTACTACCCAGGCCGCCGCTATCTGCCATCGCCATTGCGCGCCTTCATCGACTTCATTAAGTCCTCGGAAAACGCCTGATACGAAGCGTTGCATTGCTTCGGCCTGTATAGCGGTCTGTGTCGAAGATAAAAAGTCACCAGATTCTGTTCGGTCTGCAGCCAATGTCCTTCACCGCAATCAGGCGCAAAACAAGCGATCGGGGTTTTCTAGAAAATTTCACTCATGGGTAAGGGTGTTGGCTGGTCGGTACTCGCCAGGTGCCAACCGTCAATGGAGTCAGTCGTCAGTTGTGAAATGCCCCTGCCAGGAACCCGGTGATCAACCAGACAATCTGCGACTGGATCGATGCCCGTGGTCGAGCGTTATCGCCGTCCCGGCAAATGATGCCATCGCCGGGTGCGTCTTCTTCGAGTAGCGCCATCGCACCCGGTTTGCATAAATCTGACTTTTAGCCACCCATCCATACTGAGTCGGCTGAGCCACGACCGCATCGATGGTTCTTTGCAGTTCGATGGGCCGCTGCCATGACAGTGCCGCGGCTGTTGGGGGGCGATCACGGGTGGTCGTGTCTGTCACGACTGACAGAACCCTAACCTGAACCGCCTGTCTCATAGGGGGCAAAGGCGCTCTGCGCAGTCAGCGCCAGACCTATCAGGCGGCAAGTGGAACAGCCTGACCGCCGTGATAGTCTTCAGGTATGCCTCTGGCAATGGGCTGCTCTTGCAGGTGAGGAGTCCGCAACCTTGAGGTATTTTTCCATAGGAGGTTTCGCATGTCTTGGAAGTCAAATGTTGTAGTGCTCGCCCTGTGTGCCGTTGCCATTTCGGCGCAGGCCCAATCCGACCGTCAAGTGGTCGAGGATATGGTGACTCGCGCGGCCAATGTCTGCCCGGGCCACAGCACCGAGCGCACCATGCCTACGGTGAAGGCGGTGCCTGTCGGCGCGTTGCGGGTCATGCTTGAGCGCGGTTTGGTCATGTGCCCCGACCGGCGCCTCGATGTCGACGCGCCGGCTGTGTTCTACGGTAGCGTTGGCGTCTTCGAATGGAACCCGGAAGTGCCGGCAAGTTCGGAGGTGATTGCCAAGCAGATCGACATCATGACCCGAAAGGACGAGTACCCATCGGACACCTTGATTTGGGATGCCAAGGGCCGGCCGCTTGAGCAGCGCACGGTGCCCGCTTTCGAACCCAAGCCAGGGGCTGCCGTGCGGTATCAGATACGGTAAGCGTTCGCGCAGATTCAGCTCAGGAGCGCGGCGGCTTGCCGCCATTGCCCTTGGCCGCTTTTTCCAGCGACTCCAACCGGTCGGCATCCGGATCGCCCTCGAAGATCGAGCGCGAGTTGTCCTTGCGCTGCTGGTGCCGGGCAATGATTGCTGTGGGGGAGTTGCTGGTCAGCGAACGGCGCATTTCCAGGTCGGTGAGCAGGTTGGCGATTTCCTGCTGCAGGGCCTCGCGCTCGACGTCGATGGTCGCGGCGGCGAGGCCGCTCGCGGACACATTGGGCTCCTTCTTGCCGGCGAGCAGTGTGCGCTGCAGCAACAGGGCTTTCTCCAGAATGCTGGTGACGGCGATTTCCGAAGCCAGGCGTTGGGCCAACAGCTCCTGATCAGGTTCGTCACGTAGCGCAGTGATGACGCCCCGGGTGATGGGCATCGAGTTGCTGCCCGCGGCGGCGAGATTTTCCGGCGTGGTGGTCTGGCTACCGTCGATCAATGCCTTCAGCGCCTTGAGCTTAAGTTCGTACTCCTCCTGAATCAGCGGCGTCAGGCCCACACCCGCGGTGGCGGTGCTCTTGGTGCAGTTCTCACAGGTTTGCTGCTCGTCTTCCCCCAGCACGCGGTTGGCAAATCCGGCGGCTTCATCGGGTGACTTCCAGGTCTTGCACAACAGGCCGCTGTTGCAGGCCTTGGGGTCGATACGACTGTCATCCGTGGCCTTGCGACCATTGAGCAGGTTGTAGCCGGCCTTGGTCACATCCCTGACCACCCTGATGGGGTCCTGCTGCTTGCCCCCGGACTTTTCCCCGCCCACCCAGGGCACTCCCGCGTTGCCGCTGTCCGCCTCGGCCTGGGCGGTGACCGCCACGGCATCCTGGTTCTGGGCCATGGCTTCCTTGAGCGCCTGGCCCTCGGCGAGTGTGCTCCAACCGCTCTGGTTGCCGGCCACGTTCATCATGCGTTCGGCCATCTCGCGGCAGTTGGCCTTGGAGCGATCGAAGTCCAGTCGCGCCTGCAGGATGCCGTTGGTGAGCAGGTTGTACAGACCCGGGTCGGCCCGCTGGATGATCAGCGCCGGCAGCGAGGCGACAGCCCCCGTTGCATTCTGAATCAGCTCACCCATGATGTTCTGGAAACCGTCGGTGAGGCCGTTGAGCTGATTATGCAGCGTGGTGTTCAGGTCCATCTTTGCGCACACCAGGTTGGTGTTCCAGCCCACGCCCACCCCGATGCTCTGCATGTCACCGGCACGGCCCATGTTCACGGCGCTGCCGCCACCGATGTGGTACAGCACGTTGTCGTCCATGGCACTGCCGCTGCTGCCGAACTCGGGCGGTGAGGCCAACAGCGGCAGGCTGGCCAGTGCCATGATCAAGAGTGAACAGGATCTGGGGCCGGGGTGAGAAAACGATGACATCCGAGTCATGAAAGAGGCTCCATTACGAAGAGGGATGAGAGGCGCGATTGCCCGGTGCCGGAGGTCATTGACCGCCGGTACTGCCCAGAAAGGTCTGTCCTTCCTGCTTGCAGCAGCTGTAGGGGCGCCAGAGCGACCAGGCATAGGCGCCATCCGGCGCCTGCTGGTGAAAGCCCGGTTCTGGAAAGGTTGAGCAGGATGCACTGGCTGTTGGCGCCAGTTGCTGCCACTTGCCCGTCAGGGTGTCGGACTCACGCAACTCGCCGGCGGGCCAGTAACCGGGTTTGGCCGGCGCCAGCAGCGGCCGGTAGACATGCACCTGCCCAGGGCGGGTCACGATATCGCCCGCGCGTTGGGCCATCACCGCCGAGGCCTTGTAGTCATCCGGCTGGTGCAGGAACCCACTGCGAGGGTAGACGTTGCCCCACAGGTTCATCGAGAGCCGGCTGCCGATTTCGCGCAGGCCGGGGATCAGCGACTGTGGGAACACGCTCTCTGGAATGCCATGACGCCAGCCGAGCAGGTCCAGGGTGCTGAGAAAGTTGGGTGTGTAGGGCGTGCCGGCCCCTTCGCAGGTGTAGCCCGACCCACTGGCAAAGGCATTGAAGGCAACGATGCCGGGATGGCCGATTACATCGACGTTCTTGAACACCGAGAGACCGTTTTCTCCCGTGCTGTTAGTGGTGCCACTGCCACCGCCCTGGGCGCCGGAGATCGGGCTGCTCATGGCACGAACTTCCGTCCAGGGATTCATGCCGGTCGTGGAGTAGCTGGAAACCACCGCATCCGGCACGTAATGCCGAACCTTCGCGGAGGTTTTGACGCTGCAGCCGAAGTTGGTGCAGCGCAGCCAGTAGCACACCCCGACGACCTGGTACTCCAGGCAATCGGGTGAGGACACCGTGGGGACGATGGTGGCCGTATTCAGGGCCAGGCTCAGGGTGCAATGGGGAAGGGCGAGCAGCCCCGATACCCAGGCCTTGATCGATCGGCGTGGCGAACGGCGGCTCATCGCTGTGCCATCCGATACTGGTCGATGGTCGCCAGCGCACGCTCCAGATCGGGATCACCGTACACCACGTACTGCTGATCGACAATGACTGCGGGGATTTTGTCGACTCTCAGGGCCCAGGCATCGAGAATGTCCTGATGGGCTTGGCTGATGGCCGTAGCGCTCTCGGCGGTCATGATCTGCGCGAAGGCCTCCTGCGCTTGTGCAGGATCTTTGGGCAGATTCTCGAACAGGCTGACCTCCAACTGATCAAGACGATCCAGTTGGATCAGCCGGATGCCTGCCGGCACTTCAACGGGATGAGCCGTGTCGGAGACGACCCAGGTTTCGGCCAGGCAGTGAGAAGCCATAGGGAGTAGGGTCAGAGGGCTGAGCAACCGAAGGAGGGGGGATCGATACATGCCAGGGTTCCGAGTCAGAGAAACCTCGATACTGCGATAAGTGTTGAGCGACAGCAGTCTGGAAACTGGATTGCGGCTGCACGTTTTCACGAGGCAGAGCGGCGCTTGCGTGCTCTGCGATATATCCTGAGCGGGTGACCACATGGGGGCTTGTTTTTCTGCCGGGCACGTTGCCGATTTGTGTATTCAGCAAAACTTCCACGAACTTCGAAGAGATGGTGTCGGGGCTGCTGGCGGTGGCGATAGATGAAATGATCGAGAAGACCGGCAGGCGGACCTAAAAGACCCCAATCAAGCTGTAAGAACGACCCGTCGTGCGTGCAGTCAGGCGTTACCCTTGAGTATCGTGGTATTGGAAATCCCGCGGGCCTTGTCTATGCGGCGCGCCACGGCCATGGCCGCTTCCAGCTCGCTGAGCCCCTGGGTTTTCATCAGCTCGAAGCGCTCGGCTTTCTCTTCCGGTTCGGTCATGGCCATGGTCAGATAGAGGCTCGGCGGCACCGCGCGAAACAGCACCTCCATCGATTTGGACAGGATCACCCCTTCGGTGAATTTCCCCGACTCCTTCCTGGCCGACAGCATCAAGGTTTTCTGCGCATCGGTCAGGGACCTGAACCGCGCAATCTTGTTCACCTCGTCCGGTGGCATGTTCAGGCAGATCCACCATTCGATCATGTTCAGCATCGGCTCGGCGGCCTTGGGCAGGTCGTCGACGTTCTGGGTCGCGAGCCAGAACCAGGCGCCGAGCTTGCGCCACATCTTGGTGATCTTCACCACGTAGGGCGACAGCAGCGGATTCCTGGTGATGATATGGCCTTCGTCGGTGACGTTGATGATCGGCCGGCCGAGCATCTGGTCGCGCTCGGCGATGTTGTTCACCGTGTTGATCAGCGAGATGTAGGCGATCGACAACTGAGCGTTGTAGCCCTCGCGGGCGTAAGTGCCCAGGTCCACCAGGGTGATGTCGGCTTCCGGCCAGGGCGTGCCGTCGCGGTTGAACAGGTCGCCGTCGGCACCCTGGCAGAACATGTCCATGGCATCGGCCATTTCCAGCAGTCGCAGGCGGCGTGATTCAGGCATCTCCAGGTCCTGGCCCATGGCGCGCAGGGCGTCGCGCACATCCTGGGTCAGCACGGTTCTGCTCCGGGCCGTACAGGTGCCGGCCGCGTTGATGATGCTCTGGCGTATCAAGCTGCGATCGGCACGGGTCAGACGCTGTTCTTCCTTCTCCTCGCCACCGGTGATCATCAGGCGCGCCGTGATTTCCAGCTCACCCAGAACATCGCGCTCATCCTCCTGGGTCTCCTCGGAGCTCTCCAGCTCGTCGGTCTCCGGCAGGTCGGCCCGGGTAGGCGCATTGACCAGGCGGTAGGCGTCGGCAAAGGGGGCCAGGCTCACGCCTGACCCTGGCGCCAGCTTGACACGATTGACCGTCAGACCCCGGCTACGGGCGAAATCGGCGAACAGCCCGAAGCTGTTGCCGGCCTCGGCGATAAACAGCCGGGGCCGGTATAGGGCCGTGACCTGGTTGAGCAGGTTGTTGAGGGTGGCCGATTTGCCGGCACCGGTGGGCCCGAACAGAAACAGGTGGGCGTTCATCTGCCGGTCGAGGCGGTTGAAGGGATCGAAGGTCAACAGCCCGCCACCGCGGTTGAAGAAGGTGAAGCCCGGGTGCCCGGTGCCTTCGCTGCGCCCCCAGACCGGCGCGAGATTGGCCACATGCTGGGCGAACATCAGCTGGGTGTACCATTGGCTATGCCGCATCCCCGGATTGAACACACAGGGCAGCCAGCGCAGGTAGCTGTTGAGCGGCGCCACCTCATGCTCATCACGCACTGGCTGCAGGCCCGCGTTGAGCATCACGTTGTGGAGCTGCAGGGTGCGCTTGTCCAACGCCTCGATGTCCTGGCCGCGCAGGTAGAACGCCACCGACCCGCGGTACAGCTTGTGGGCGCTGCCCAGGTGCGCGCGGGCCAAATGCACGTCGTCCCGGGCCTGCTCGGAGGCCAGGGTGTCGCCGACGGATTTCTTGGCCAACAGGTTCAGGTGACCCTCAAGCGTGTCTTGGGGGGTGATCACCAGCGTGATGCACAGCACCGTGTCTTCGGGCATCTGGTCGAAGAGGGTGTTGATCGCATCACCGCCCTTGGACGTCTCGCCGGTCAGGTGCCCAGTCAGCGGTGCATTGCGCAGGCGGTCGAGCATCACCACCCGGTGTGGCATGTCATCGAAGTACCAGAGCCCGAGGTTGGCATCCGAGCGAGGCTGTTCGAGGAACAGACGTTGGGCAAAATCGGTACCGCTGGCCAGGGGCAGTTCCTCTTCACCGTCCTCAGGTGGATAGTCGGCCTGCTGGTAGAAGCGTTTGCGATCTTCCGGGGTGTCGCCCAGCAGGCCCGGTTTGGGGTTGAACCAGCGCAGCAGCCACTGGTGAATCTGCCGGCCGCTCAGGCGTCGGGCTTTGACGCCGGCGTTGCCCAGGCCACCGACCAGACGTTCACAACGGTTGTTCAGGGCCTGTTCGCTGTTCTGGCCGCGCTGTGCGGGGTTGTCCTTGCTGCGCCGGTACACCACCAGGCGGACCTTGCGACTCTGGCCGCGCCAGGGCAGTTGCGTGACCACGGTGTCTTCGAACAGCCCGCCGGGCTGCGAAAGCGCTTCCAGGTGCTGGCCGAACATCTTCAGGTAGCTGTCGGTGAAGGTGCTGCCCCGGGCGCGAGGCTGAACGTAGTCGCTCAGGGTTTGCAGGTAGCCGGACCAGTCGGTTTCATCCTGGGCGTAAAGCTGCAGCACCCATGGCTGCTCCTCGAGTTCATCGAAGCTGTCTTGCAGGGCGTTTTCCAGGGCATCACGCACCGTGCGCAGCCAACTGGCCTCGCGCCCCTCGGTCCCGATGGAGGTCAGTTCGAAGAAAGCCGCCACCGACTCGCCGTCCTCCAGCAGCAGGCACTGGGTTTCAGGGAGGTATTCGACCCAGGGCAGCAGGTCCACGAAGCTGGGTAGCGGATGGTAGAGGGCCTGTTCATCGTTCACGGTGGCAGGTTTTCTCAAGGGGTTGCTGGCGCTCTGGCTTGGCGCTGGGAGGGCATTTTTTCTCAAGCGCATCAGTAATCCTCCGTGCGTTCGCCCGGCAGGGCGTACTGCACCCGCTGGTAAAAGGGAAATACCGTGCTGTAGCCGGGCACGGGGACCGGGTCCGTACCGGCCAGATGGGGGAAGACGTACATGACCAGGTCCGGATTGGGCAGGCGCTTGAACTGGCTGTGAGTCTCGTTCTGGGCCGTTCGGGTGTAGGCCGGCTGGTCGGTGTTGTCATCGAGGGGGCGGCGCAGCGACAAGCGCGCCTGTTCAAGACGGTGGGGCACGGCCCTCTGACCAGTTTCTGCGGACCGGCCGTCCCAGATATCGACCATGGTATGCGGGCCGTGGGGCAGCATCTGTTCCTTGTCGGTGGTGCAGCCACTGACCAGCAGCGTGCTCAGCAGCAGTCCGGGCAAAGCTTTAATCGAGGGTACTGACATGGGATTGTCCTGCGCTGTACCGCACCAGGCGGCCTTCGGGTTCGTAATCGATCTCCAACTGCCGATCCAGGTGCACGGCCACCAGGGCGCCGGGTTGCACGTAGACCGCGGCAAAGGCTTGGCCATAGAGCTTGTTGACCCAGTCACCGATGTCTTTCACGCCCCCCGAGAGGATGCTGTTGAGCGCCGAGGGGCCGGCCTGGACAGAACTGCCGCCTGGTGTGATCACGTTGCTGACCTCAGGCTGGTCGGCTTCAAGCAGCTTGGTCACGCCCGCGCCGGCAGCGGTGATCAGGCTCTTGGTGCCCAGGTACTGCTGGGCATTGGAGCGCCGTTCACCGGCAATGCACGGCACACCATAGGGGTCGCTGAGCCAGCCGATACCGCCCTGGATCGTGCCCGAAGCGCTACTGCCACTGGCGCTGTTGCCCTGGCGGCCGGTCAGCTTCTGGGCAGCGGGGAGGGTGCGGACGCGCCCATCGTTGAACACGAAGGTCAGACTCACGATCTGGCCGCGCACGCAGGACAGGGTCCAGTCACCCGCGGCGGTACCGCTGAGCACCGCGCCGGCCACATCCGGCAGGTCGATACCATTGGCGATGAGGTTATCCGGACCGATCAGCACCTTGAACGGATAGGGGTCGTTGACCACGCCGTCCACGGGGACTCGCCCGATGAGTGCCGTCATGGCGATGGAACCGGTGAGGGTGCTGTTTTCCGGCAGGGTGTAGACCGACCTGACGGGCTGCTGCCGTTCGCCGGTCTGGCGAGCACGCCCGTCTGTGTCGGGAGTGTCCTTGAGTGGACGTTGACCTGGAGGGGCGCCGCTGAAGGCGTTGGGAAAGCTCAGGCCTTGGGTCGACTGGCCAGAGCCGCTGGGGACGGGCTTGCCGCTGGCGTCGACGGCGGTCGCGTCCTGAGGCTCGGTCCAGACCAGGTCGTGTTCATCTGCGGAGAACTGCGCACCGTCGCCCGGCTCAAGACCCAGGCCGACGGGCAAGTCTGTATTCGGCTGGCCGATAAACTCGGTCGAGAGCTTCTGCCTGAGGTCATCCAGCAGGCTTTGTCTCTGCTGCGGGCTCAGATCCTGCCGGCCGTCGTTCTGCGTTCGCTCCCGTTCGCTGCTCAGGGCCTTCTGGATACGTTGCTCGACATCGTTTTCGCGAAGTCGCAGGCGGGCGTTTTCCTCTTTCTGGTCCTTGTTTTCCGAGAGTAGGGCCCTGAGTTCCTCGCGCATGGCCTTGGTCTGCGCGACCAGGGTGGCCACGGTGTCATGGGGGGTATCGCCATCGAGGCCCAACTGCTTCATTTCTTCCGGCGTCAGGCGGTAATCGCCGGGATCGGATCGGCCAGATGCGCTTCGAGGGTCGCTGCAGGCCTTGATCAGCCCCAAAAGCACCAGCGCAACCAGGGGCAGGAACAGCCACTTGAGCAGGGCATTACTTTTCATGAGGACGCTCCTCTACAACGTCGGCGTGAGGAGGTGTGTCGTACGCCTTGACGCCGGGCAGCAGCGATTGCACCAGGTTGCGTCCGCGTGTGACCAGGTACGCCACCGTGGTGTCGCTGGGTCGGTGGGCGGGCCCCAGATACGGGTGCTGAAAGGCCGCGCTGATGAAGTCGCCCTGCAGGTGCCGCGGGTCGAGGTGCAGGGTGGTCGCGGAGCGGTTTTGCAGGCGCACGGCGCTGACGATGTGATCGTCCAGTTGCCAGGCGCCCAGCAGTTGGACCGCCAGTGGCTGGCCGGGCAGGAGGCCGGACAGATCGGGAGGGCGCGGTACCTGCAGCGAGACCACGCCGGGCAGGGCTTCCAGCGTGCGCAGCGGTGCGTAGAGATTCTGGGCGGCGTAGCGGGTCAGGACGACCGGTAGGGGTGTTTCCCGCTGCGGTGCAGGAGGCGGCGAGGGGGTGTTCGTGTGCGGTGTTCCCGCCTCGGCGTACCGCTTGGGTTTGGGCGCAGCCTTGACGATTCGGACAGGTTCAAGGGCGGTCGCGTCCGAGGCGTCGCTGGCGGCAATATCGATCAGGATGATTTCGCCGCTCTGCACATCCTGCAATTGCAGGCGGGTGGGCTCGATCGCGGCATGGGCGCGCAAGTACAGCGTACCGCCGGTGCTCTGGATACGCAGTTTGTCGCCCAGGGCCCGGGGCACGCCGACCCGAACGTTCTGGTCGATGAACAGCACCCGTTCCTGGCCGACCTGCAGCGGTACGTTCAGGGGAAGTCGGTCCCAGGTCATCAGCTCCACGGCCTGCGCGGTGTGGCAGGCCAGCCAGAGTGCAGGCAGGCACAGTGATCGCGACATCAATCGTCTCCTTCCTGCTGGCTCGCGGCGGCGTCTGACGAGCCCGAGTCAAGGCGCTTGGGAGCGCTGTCAAAGCAGTCTATGGCCAGGCCGAAAGGATTCGACTGCGGGTCCACATCGCGGCGTACGACTTTGATGGGATAGCGCACGAAGGTCTGCTTGATCCGTTCCGAACCAAAGAACTCCTCGGTGGCAAGGTCCAGGTTCAGCAGCCATTGGTCGCGCCCCTGTATCTGGACTCGCAGCTCGGGAGAGCGGCCGTAGTTACGGTCCGGCAGTTCGAATACCCCGCGAGTCCGGTTGCGCAGTTCGCCGGCGAGTTGACGTTTCTCGGCATCCTGTTCCAGCTGGAATTTGCAGTGGGGTGTCAGGTAGGGGGACAGTCGATGAATGGCCGAGGGATAGTCCTTCTCCCCATCCACCGGCCAGCGATTGAGCTGCTGGAAGATGTACAGCCCGAAGGTGTAGACCGACTCCGGCGGCACCTCCCACCATTTTCGGGTGCTGCCTGAACGCAGATCAGGCGGGAGGTTGATGGTCATGTTGCGCGGGGCATCCCACCAGCCCAGTCCCGCCAGCAGCGTGGTGCCCAGCAACACCGCGCAGCCGATCCGCAGGGACGTGACATGGGCGTGCAGTCGGCTCACCTCATTCTTGAAGCGGCTCATGACCCAGGGCTCCGACGGGTGCTCCAGAGCCCCGAGCGCGTCACCAGGCTGGCTGCGCCGGCCCTGGAAGCCAACGCTGGCCAGGCGATTGTCAGACGCCATTGCAGATGGCGGTACAGCCAGGTCTGCGGCTTGCCGCGTTTGTGCACGCGCAGCAGCTTGCCGCCGGCCAGCAGGCCGGTGGCAATGCTCAGCACGATCCCCGTGGGGACCAGGGCGATGCTCTGCAAACCGATGGCGGCAGCGGTGCCCAGGCAAGCGCCCGCGCAGGCGGTGGCAATCACGGTGAGCCACATTTCGTCAGCGGTGAGCCCCAGCACAATGACCGGCTGGTGGTTGAGGCGAGAGGGCAGAAACCGAATGGTTCCGTCGGGCAGATAGTGGTCGGCGTCGTGGGTCATGGCGGTTTCTCCTTACAGCACCCCCGCGCCCTTGGTCAGCAGCCAGATACTGATCACCAGCAGCGCGGCGCCCACGCCGCAGGTGAGACCGAACTGGCCCCAGGTCTTCTTGCCGTTCTGTACCTCGGAGTAGGTGGTGTAGGCGTGGTAGGCCACACCGCAGAATGAAGCGGCCGCGATGAGCAGCGCGATCAGCGCGACGATGTCAAATGCATAGTTCTGCAGGGTCTGGATGATGCCGGTGCCCGGACGGCTGGGCGCCTCCAGTTGTGGCAGCGCTGCGTGGCTGCGTGAGGGCCGGAGCACCTGGCTGGTGAACAGGCCCAGACTGATGACCGGGCGAGTGAAGGCGTTAAAGCGTGACTTGAATTGGGAGAGGATGTTCATCGGATGCCTCCATGGCACAACAGGTGGTGGGGAAAATCACTTGAGCAGAAGCAGGGTGAGGAGCAGGTAGATCAGGGCGACCTTGATCGAGATCTCCGCCAACCTGCCCTGAGGTAGCTGCCCACGGGCCCAGCCGCGGTAAGCGCTGCCAATGGCCCAGGCGGCAAACACCAGGGCGATGGTCAGGACCAGTCCGGTGAGCAGGGTGGTGGACTGAGCAGGGGTGAAACCGCCCATGGTTTGAAAGGCCGTAAGCTGCTGGGCCGTCATGCTCATTGCACGGCCTCGGTGGACCGGGTGTAGTGACCGGTCAATTCCGGCAGCGCCCGGGGCTGGGCGCGCAAGGGCGTGAGATAGCGCTCGATGCCTTGGTGAATCAGCTCCAGGTCGCCGGCCAGGCGTTGATAGTCAAAGTGAAAGCGTGCCTGTTCATCGATGGGCAGCGCCGCGTGGGTGTTGACCTGGCGGGATATCGTGTCGAGCTGACGCAGCAGTGTGCTCAGGCGCGCACGCTCCTGGGCCGTGGTCTCGGCCTGTGCCAAGGACGCGTTGAGGCCAAAGGCCAGGGGTAGCACGAGGTATCGTCGGGGGGGAAAGGCAGCAGGCATCGGGGCGTTCCGCTCGAAGAATGTTCGACGAGCGTGCCGTAGGAGCAGGGGAGTGACAGCAGGAAAACTGGATTGGACCGCTCAGTTTTCCATTTTTGCGTGCTGCCCGCCTACGATCGGCTTTCTATGAAAATGAGCATGCGACTCCCTGATCTGAAGGATGCCACGAGGCTCATTACAGGTATTTCTTGAAACTGCCCACGGTAATGCTCACCACCAGCCCCAAGGCCAGGGCCCCCGGCAGTATCACCAGCATCGGATTCACCGTGATCGGCAGGGCTGGGTAGATAATCCAGGGCGCTACCGCCACGGGCAGGATCAACTGCCTGGCCCGGTGGTAAATGAACCCCGACTCCCGCCCGGCACCGAAACGCCGTAGATCCCTGCGCACCAGACCATCCCCTGCGCCGATGAGCACGGCGGTCAGCACCAGAGGGAGTGTCAGCACCAGGATCGTTACCCGCACCAGCAACGTCAGCACGGCATAGACCGCTGCCAGGCCATAGTCCTCGACCTGTTCGTAGGCCCTGCCCAGGTAGTGTTGCGGGGCGCTGGTCGAGTGGTTGCTCGATTGGGCCAGTTCTGTCGCGTGCTTGATCCAGCCGATCAGTCCGGTTTTCTCAAAACCCCACTCATAGGCCTGGGCGACGACCCATTGAAGAGTGTGCGCCGGTCGATCGAGCAGCAGGCTTTGGGTGAAGGACACCGAGACCCAGTCCAGCTCGCTGTTGAGCATGTCGCGTGAGTGGTGCCAACCTTCTTCCGGCCAGAAGAAAAACAGACCGATCCATTCGCTCAGCACGCTGAAGAACAACGCCGTCAGCAAGAGGCCGAGCAGGGCAAAGGGCAGTCCCAGGACTTTGCCTATGAGCCCTTTTTCACGCCGTGGTGGCTGGTCTCTGGCTGTTTGCGTGGTGCTCGTCATGACTGGCGTGCCCTCGGTTGAGCGTCACCTCAGGGTCGGCCCCTGCTGCTGAGTGCTGAAGCCAGCCATGGTCACTGCTCCAAGCCGGTGGCGGTCACCAGCACCGGGTAATGCGTGATCGCCAGTCGATGGGCCAGGTCATCGGCGGCGACCGGGGCCATTTGCAACCCTTCACCCAACTGGCGCAACTCGGTCAGTGCCTGTGGGCGTTGTACATTGATCACCAGGCCCATGGCCTTGAGGTCGCGCAGTACTTCGACGCGTTCTCGCAGCCACTGTCGCGACAACGGGTCATCGCCCACCAGGAAAATCGTTTGCAGTCCAGGAAGGCTGTGTGCCCTTGGAGCGACGCGTCCCGGGCTCATGGAAGGGGACCTGACCGGCAGCATGTCCGCCTCGCTGTAGGGTTTTACCCGCCTGGGCGCAACGCTTATGGCGCCGGTCGGCGCGTCCTTGAGGGGTAAGTTGAGCGAGCGGTAATACGCCAGCGCGGAGGTGCCTCCCAGATCCTGCACAACCGTGAGTTCAGCCATGGCCGCGTGGCAGAGGAACAGCGCGGCTGCACTCGACAACGAGAGGGATTTCATGGGCTGGTCGTTCCTTGAGACGTTTCCGGGGAGAGACGCGCCAGGTGGCGAGCAAAGGTCTGGCGATAACGTTCGGCGGGTTCGCCACCGGCAGGGCGGTGATAACGACCGGCGGTGGTTTCCCAGCCGATATCGGCGTGTTTGTGGGTCAGCAGCAGCGTCGTGGCGACCCTCAGGTTGCGATAGGGATCCAGCGCCTGGCAGGGGTGGGTGAAGTACTGACCGTTCCAGCCCAGGTTGATCTGACCCAGGCCAGCATCCACCCGTTTGGCGCCCACGTCGCTGATGGCCAGCAGCAGGGCCGTACACGCTGACTGCCGATCGGCAAAGCGTTGGCCCTGGCCTGCGACATTCAGGGTCCAGGGCCAGGGGACCAGTCGGCCGCGTAGCCAGGCACCGCTTTCCTGCTGGGCCAGTGCATAGAGCACCTGGGGAGGTACCGGCGTGCCCTGCGTGGCCCACTGATAGGCCAGGGGTAGCGATGACGCGGCGGCGGGCAGGGAAAGCAGGCCACCTGCAATCAGTAGCGCGCGCAAATACAGATGATGCCGGCGGCCAGGCGTGTGGCTCAGGGTCATTGCCTTCTCCACTGGCCGTTGACCGAGCGCATGACGGCCGGGAAGGTTCCTTTGTCACCCAGGCGGGCCCAGTGCCCAGCGTCGTGATTGAGGGTGATCTGCCGATGTCGGACCTTCTCCGGATCGATGCCTGCCTTGCTGGCCCATTCACGAATCAGGCTGTCGCTGCCCTGGGCGTCGATCAGGAAGAGATCGAAGGGCTGGCCCTCGCCCTGGAGCTGCCTGATCTTGGCCGGGCAGTCTTTGCATCCGGTGGTCACGAACACGTTCAGTCGATGGGGGCTTCGCACCGCTGAGGCCAGGGGCGCGGGCTGGGCGCCGATCAGGTTCACCGGCAACCGATCGGCGTACAAGCGCTTGTACGCCTGATCGTAGGCGCGTTGGTAATCCATCAGTTTCCGCAGGCGGGCATACTCGGCTTGCACCTGCTTCTGCGCGTAGCGCTCCTGCTCGGCCGCGTCTCGCGCTTCGATGCCCAGCGCGGTCAAGGGGTCCAGGTTGGGAGAGTAGACCCCCAGCGGCCCTTCCATCAGTCGGCGATAGCGCTGCCATTCCTCCTGCTGCAACCCCCAGTCAGCGGCTCGCTGTTGGTCGAGTGGGGGCATCTGGCTGTCCTGCCGGGAGGCGTGTTCGACCGTGGCGCGGAAAGTCGGTTCGGCGTGCACTGCCGCGGGTAGCAGCAGGGCAGCACTGCTCAAGAGTAACCAGAACGAATGGGGGCTCATGGAGGCATCCTCAAGGCGCCGATGTTGAAGTGACAGTACCGTCCGGTCTTACCCAGCGGGCCTGTGCGACATCCAGCGCGCTCAGGCTCCAGCCCTGGAACTGCATGCCGGGGCGTAGCAAATGCACGTCCTTGAGCAGGTATTGGCCAGTCGGGGCCACTGCCAGAAATAGCTCGCTTGCACGTGACTCAAGGCCGACGAGGGTGAAGGGGGGGCGAGTCGGTTTGCGTGGGGCGGGCTTTTGGGGTTGGGCTTTGGCGCGGGGTGCAGGGGCAGCGGAGGCACCCGATACAGCCGCAGAATCTGAGGCCAGCGAGCAGCCGGAGGAACATTTCTCCAGAGTGGCCTTGAGCACCAGCATGGCGGCTTCGGTGTGTTTCACTTGGGTGGCTATGGCGGCAAGGCCTGAGGTGAGGCTCTCGACGGTATCGGCAGTGGTTTCGAGTACGGTCAGCCGCTTGAGGATTGATTGCTCGGTGCGTTGGAAATCTTCTTTAAGGACATCGTTCAATGGCCGCACGCGTTCCAGTTCGGTTTCAACGGTTTGCAATTGCGCCTGCAGAGCCTGCACCTGAACGGCCGAGGGCTGCGACCTCACCAGCGCATCGAGCGTCGAGAGTCTGCCGACGAAGAATGCCGAACAGCCCACCCACAGCACCGCGGCGGCCCCCAGAATCATCGTCTGCCGAGAGGGGCGCCTCATGGCCGATCTCCTGCTGGCGAAGGCACCGGGAATGTGACCGCATTCACCGAGGTGGGCGCCGCCACCGTCGGCAAACGCACCCTGTCGTCACTGTGCGCCGCAAAGCAGACACGCCGGGCACGTTCGTCGACCTCCATCTGCCAGGCGGGGCCCGCCAATGCCAGGAGGGCATTACGGATACTGATGGGCCCCAGACGATAGTGCGCGGCGGGCAGCGGGTGCGCGTACAGCCCTTGCACACCGTCTGTTCCAGAGCCAATTCCCGCACACAACTGATACCCCGACCGGCGAAGGACGTAGTTCATCGCGTCATGGACGGTGGGATTCACCTGATCGGGGATGCGGATATCGATCACCTGGTTCAGCAGGTCCAGTTGATCGGCGCGAGGGGACGTATTGGCCAGGGTGTACCGCCCGACCCGAAGTGCGGGCGAGAGGCCAGGTTGTAATCGGCGGACTGGGTCGTGGGACGATAGCGCTGGTGCTGACCGCGCCGCTTGTGCTGGTGGCGACGGGGAGACTGGGGCATCGGGCCCTGAGGCGATACACCCGCCAAGGGTGACCGCCGTCAGTGGGAGGGCGATGGTTAAAATACCGGCCAATGGCCGGGTGGTGCAAACAAGCATGCAGGTGTCCTCACGCAGTGGTGAGGACACGGTTGCAAATCGGCGCAGATTTCGCTGCCAGGAAACTGGATTGGAAGGGAGTGCTTTTCAGGTGGAGAAGGGCGATCGTGGAACAAAAAATGGCGTGTCCAGGCCTGAGCGGCACAGCGCGGCTGCCCCGATGTGCCGCTACGTCGGCTGGTCGGATGCGGGCGCTGGCCGGTCGGGCAGGCACGCACGGAGTCGGTGACCATCAGGCCCGTGCCAAGCTTCGGGCGACCTCTTTCTTCTTCGCATGCTTGATATCGCGCTTGCCGCTCATCTCTATCAGTCGCCGGAACGTGGGGCATTCCAGGTGCGACGGAGCCGGGCAGTCGGCAACGTGGCGGAGGGTGTCGCGCAGTGCCGTCAGTTCGCGGATCTGGCGGTCGATCGCGTCCGCCTTGTGATGGAGCAGCGGACGCGAGAGAGCCGGCAGGCGATCCTTGCCGAACATGCCGGCAATCTCTTCCAGCGAGAAGCCCGCGGATTTGCCCATCGAAATCAGCTTGAGTTGCAACAGCACCTCGGGTGAAAACTGCCTGCGCAGTCCATGCCGTGCGATGGACGCGATCAGCCCGGTTTCTTCGTAATAGCGTAGTGCCGAGGGCTTGACCCCGCTCTTGGCCGACACCTCTCCAATATCCAGAAGTTTCATGCTTGACCTCAAGTCGACTTGAAGTTGCAAGCTACGCCCAATCTGAAATTCTGGAAAGAGGACAAGCGGATGAAGCTGGCGCAATCGCTCCCACCGACCCGAACACAAACGGGCATCACGTTCACACTGGCCTTGTCGATGCTGCTGACCTCGCTCGGCACCAGTATCGCCAACATCGCTCTGCCCACGTTGGCCGAAGTGTTTTCGGCACCCTTTGCCCAGGTGCAGTCGGTGGTCGTCGCCTATCTGGCGACCCTGACAATCTCCGTGGTGATCGCCGGTCGGCTGGGAGACCGCCACGGGCTTAAACCGATGCTCATGGTGGGGTTGACGGTATTCGGCATTGCCTCGGTACTGTGCGGTGTCGCGCCCAACCTGTGGCTGCTGATCGGCGCGAGGGCGCTCCAGGGGATCGGCGCCGCCTTCCTGATGACGCTCGCCATGGCGTTGATGCGCCAGACGGCCAGTGAGGCGCGCATGGGGCGTGCCATGGGCCTGCTCGGTACCGTCTCGGCGCTCGGCACGGCCCTCGGCCCCTCATTCGGCGGGCTCTTGATCGAGGTCGCCGGATGGCGCGGTATCTTCTGGGTCCAATTTCCGCTGGCGGGTATCGCCTTGACTCTGGCTGCCGTGACGCTGCCGGGCGGCACCGGCAGGGGCGCTACCCCTTCTGCAAGCGTGTGGTCGGTGTTGGGCTGGCGCCTGATGCCTAACCTGCTGGTCAATGGTTTGGTGGCCGCCGTGATGATGACGACGCTGGTGGTGGGGCCTTTTTATCTGGGCTTCGGTCTGGGTCTGAAAGCGGCTCAGGTCGGCTTCGTCATGGCCATCGGCCCCGTGATCTCGATCTTCAGCGGGGTTCCGTCGGGACGTCTCGTTGATGCGTGGGGCAATGGCCGGGCACGGGTGGTGGGATTGATCCTGTTGGCCGCGGGGGCTTTCATGCTCACATTTTTGCCGGACATGATCGGCGTTGCGGGCTACCTGATCTCCCTTATCATCCTGACGCCGGGCTACCAGCTTTTTCAGGCGGCCAACAACACCACCACATTGGCAGACGTGCCCAAGGATCGGCACGGCACCGTGTCGGGGCTGCTCAGCCTGTCGCGCAATGTCGGCCTGATCGCGGGGGCATCCGTGATGGGGACTGTCTTTTCGTTCGGTGTCGGAACGCAAGCGTTCGCTCAAGCCAGCGCTTCGGCGATCGCCTCAGGAATGCGCCTGACCTTCATGCTGGCTGGCGTGATGATGATCTGCTCGATCATGATCACCGTCGGTCGTGCATTCCGTCGCTCATGAGTTGCTGGCGCTGATACAGACCGGGGTGCAGATGTGGGCAAGGCATCGTCGGGCTTGCATCAAAGGCTGATCGCCACGATCCCGGCCAGCACGATCGCTGCCCCGGTGACGCGGCGCGCGAGGTGGCCCTCACGAAAGAGCCAGTACGCGAGGAAAGAGCCGATGACAATGGATGACTCGCGCAAAGGCGCGACAAGGGCCACCGGCGCGCTCAGCATGGCCGTGAGAACGAGGACGTAGGCCAGCGGTGAGAGTATGGCGACGATGAGGATCGGCACCGCGTCGGCACGCAGGACGGCAGGGATCCGCTGCCGGCGGCGCAGCGCGATGGGGGTCAGCAGCAGGCTTTGCAGCAGCAGTGTGCCGGCGTAATAGCTCAGCGGCGCCAGGTGCCACGAGGTGACCGAATAGCTGTCCCAGAGGGTGTAGCAGGCAATGGTGGCACCTGTCGCTGCGCCCCAGAGCACTCCCGGTAGCGGAGAGTTGCCTGCGCGTCTGAAGAGGTTGCCGACAACGACGAGTATGCCCGCGACGATGAGCAGCGCTCCGAACATCGCCACTGCGGTGAGCCGTTCCCCCAGCAGGAGAACCGCGAACAGCATCGTCAGCATGGGCCCTGTGCCGCGGGCGACAGAATAGACCACCCCCAACTCTGCGCGCGCGTAACCGGCCTGCAGGATAAGGGAGTAGGCGATGTGCAATGCCGCCGAGACGGCGGAACCGACCACGAGTCGCCAGTCGGGCGCCTGCTCGCCCTTGACCATGAGCGCAATCCCAATCGGCACGCAGAGCAGCGCCGAGGCGCAGGTATAGGCCCAGACGAATAGATAGGTGTCTTCGCGCTTGTATTTGGAGGCGATGTTCCACAGCGCATGAGCGGCCGCAGCCATGAGGACGAGTCCGACATTACCGGGACTCATCAGTCGATATCGGGCAGGTCGATGCCTGCCCGCTCTGCCCGACGGCTCCGCTCGGGATCGCGCAGGGCAATGCCCGCGACCAATGCGTCAATGACCACGAGTTGGGCCAGCCTGCTTCCTGCGGCGGCCATCTGCGCCGGCAGTGGCGCACCGCCGACCACCAGCGCGATATCCGCGAGGGTCGCCAGGGGCGTGCCGTACTGGTTGGTGATGGCGATGAGCGAGGCCCCGGCAGAGGCCGCCGCATCGGCGATAGCGAGCGTGGATGAGGTGCGTCCGGTCGAACTGACGACGATGACGACATCTCCCGGGCCCAGGAGGCGCGTGGCGATCATCGCCGACAGGTGGTCCGGGATGCTGATGGTGGTGATGCCGACTGCGCGCAGGCGGAAAAAGGCGTCGGCGGCGACCGTGGAAGAGGGGCCGGCTCCGAATGCTATCACCTGGCGCCCAGACAGGAGCATATTGACGGCCTTGTCGAGCGCCGCGGGTTCGATGGCTCCGGCGAGTGCGGTCAGGGCATCGGTGCCGGCGCGGATGGACGTTTCCAGCACGGCGGCCGATGTCGCGTCCGCGGCGAGTGCCTCGGGCGGGGCGAAGAACCTGGTGGTGCCGCGGGCACGGGCGATCTCTATCTTGAGTTCGGTGAACCCGCCGAACCCGATCGCCCGTACCGCGCGAATCACGCTCGGCGGCGATACGCCAGCACGGGCGGCAACCTGTGCAGTCGTGCTTGCACCGACGAACAAAGGGTCGGCGAGCAGCACCGCGACGACCTTCGCCTCGCTGGCGGCGAGACCGCCACTGCGCGCCTGAATGCTTCCGATCAATTGCCCCAATCGTTCGGTGTCGACTGTAATGTAATTACCATTATGTTCATTCATAGGTAATAGGTTACAGTTTTACGGTTGACCGCACAATCAGCGCATGAGCCGCTGCCCGGCTTCGAACTCGAAGGAGTCCGTATTCAATGAATGCAACAGGTCAAACAAGCGTCGCTGTCCTGGGGCCCGGTGCGATCGGTACCACGATCGCCGCTACGCTGCATGAAGTGGGTCGCACACCGTTGCTGTGTGGCCGCACGCCCCACGACAGCCTGACGCTGCACGATGGCGATCGGCTTATCGTCGTGCCCGGTCCGGTCCGGACGGATCCGGCACCGATGCAGCGAACGGTCGACCTGGTCTTTCTTGCCGTCAAGACGACTCAAACGGCGGCGGCTGCACAATGGCTTGCGGCATTGAGCGGTCCGCAAACCGTCGTGTGTGTTCTGCAGAATGGGGTCGAGCAGTTGGAGAGCGTCATGCCGCATTGCTCACAGGCATGCGTCGTTCCCGCTGTCGTGTGGTTCCCTGCCCAGGCGCAATCCGACGGTTCGGTCCGCTTGCGCGGCGACGTGCGCATCAGCCTGCCTGACGCACCGGCTTCCGGCGTGGTGGCACGGGCGCTGCAAGGCACCCGGTGCGCGGTGGACCTGGCCTCGGACTTCAAATCTCTGGCCTGGCGCAAGCTGATGCAGAACGCGGCGGCCGGACTCATGGCACTCACGCATCGTCGGCTGGGCATGTTCGCCCGGTCCGACATTGCCAGGCTTGCCCTGGACTATCTGCGCGAGTGCCTTGCCGTGGCTCGCGCCGAAGGGGCCGAACTGGGCGATGAGGTGCCACAGGAAATTCTCGAGCAGTTCCAGGCCTCCCCCGCCGACATGAGCACTTCCATCCTCACCGATCGTGAAGCCGGTCGGCCACTCGAATGGGATATCCGCAACGGTATCATCGCGCGTCGCGGCCGGGCCCGAGGCGTTCCGACGCCCATCAGCGATGTGTTGGTACCGCTGCTCGCCGCCGCGAGTGACGGCCCCGGCTGATCCAGCGGCACGGGCTCATCGTTGATAAGGCTGCCGCCCTCGCTGCCTGGCGCGGCCCGTGGATCGCCGTTCATTGCGGCGCTCCCGATTCCCTGACGCAAGCCTCGACAACGGCCGGCTCGAAACGGGGAAAGATTTATTTTCAATGAGCCAACTGCCGTGGGGAAACACGTCGACCCGTTCGCGTAGGCGGGAGTTGATGGGTCTTATCAGGTGTTCAGCCCCGGAGGGTCATAGTCCGCCTCCAATCCTCGAACGCTTCGCGATCTGCTGGATTTTCGGTCGACTTCGCCGGTTGACCGGTCATATCTTAAGGTCTGGAATTATGGACACAGGTACCTGGCTAGTTCACCGCCGTCTTGACCACCAGGCGCCAGTGCACGCCAACTTTCTGGTCCGAGTGCCGGTGCTGGTTCCGGGGAGGGAAGTGGTCACCCTTGCGGGCGGTCAGCTCCTTGCCGCAGCCGGTACAGAGATAGATGCCGGAGACCGGTACGGTCGCGTCGAATTCGTAACTCAGATTCCACTCGTCCGAGTCACCCATGAGTGCCATGGCCATCTTTCGATCCCTCACCTGATGATGGTTGACCGGATAACGCTACTACAGCCTGAGTCGAGCCGGTTACTGGCATTCTGTCCATGCTGGATGCCCTGACAGGACATTCGCTCGGTCGGCTGGCCGATGCCGCGACGACCCCATGGGCGCCGTTTTCCTGCCCTTGGCCGTCGCGGTCGCAAAGCGCGATTCCGTATCCGGGTTCAGCCGACCGTGCCATCTATCGGTCATAAACCGGACGGAAGGTAGAGGGAACAATCTAAAGTTGAGGCATATCTCACAGATAACTCCTATGTTGTCTACATCGGCAGTGATATTCAAGGATCGAACTCATGACTCCACCTCAGTCCAGCCTTGGTTCCGTTTCGGGTCATCCGCGTTTTCGCTGGTTCGCGTTCATTCCGGTGGTACCTGCCGTCAGCTGGATACTGCTGCAATCGACGTCCCCGGCCAACCTGGCGGCTTGCGCGGTGCTGGTGCTGATCGGGTTCGGGGCCTGTGCCTGGAGTGCCGGCTCTTTGCGCGAGGTGATGCGTCGTTCCAGTGCCCCGGGCCTGGCTGAGCAGGGCGGCACCCAAGCCGAGCTAGACCTTCTGGCCTCGCGGGCGCGGCTCGATGAGGTGTTGCTCGGTGCCATGCCGATCTGGGCCAAGCAGGTGGAAAGCTCGCGCCAGCAGACCGAAGAAGCCATTGTCAGCCTGGTCAATCGTTTCAGTGGCATCGCCACACGCCTGGAGGAAACGGTGCAGGCTTCGCAGCAGGCTGCCGGCGAACTGGATGGGCAGGCGGCGGACGGCGCGCTCAAGGTCCTGGCACGCAGCGACAGCGAACTGAGCCAGGTGATCGACTCGCTCAAGGCCACCCAGACCAGCCGTGACCAGATGCTCGGCCAGGTGCGCGGGCTCACGGCCTACACCGGCGAGTTGCGCACCATGGCCGCCGACGTCGCGGCGATTGCCGCGCAAACCAACCTGTTGGCCCTGAACGCCGCCATCGAAGCGGCCCGTGCCGGTGAAGCCGGCCGCGGCTTTGCCGTGGTGGCCGATGCGGTGCGCAATCTGTCGAGCAAGTCGAGCGAAACCGGCCAGCAGATGTCGGCCAAGGTCGACATCATCAATAACGCCATCACCCAACTGGTGGAGGCCGCATCCAGCAGTGCCGACCAGGACAGCCATTCGGTCGGCGAGTCCGAGCAGAGCATTCAACTCGTACTCGAGCGCTTCCAGAACATCACCGGGCGGCTGGCCGACTCCGCCGACCTGCTCAAGCAGGAAAGCTACGGGATTCGCGACGAGTTGACCGATGTGCTGGTCAACCTGCAGTTCCAGGACCGGGTCAGCCAGATACTCAGTCACGTGCGCGACAACATCAACGCCTTGCACGACCACCTGTTGCAGGTCAGCGAGTCGCCGGACCGTGCCGAGAGCATCGATGTCCGGCAATGGCTGGCGCGCATGGAGTCGACCTACGCCACCGACGAGCAGCGGCGCACCCACCATGGCGCGGTCGCCACCCACCAGACTTCACAAGACATCACCTTTTTCTAGGAGCCCATCATCATGGCGAAGAATGTATTAGTGGTCGACGATTCCAGCAGTGTGCGGCAGGTGGTCGGCATTGCCCTGAAGGGGGCCGGTTACGACGTGATCGAGGCGAGCGATGGCAAGGACGCGCTGAGCAAGCTCACCGGGCAGAAGGTGCACCTGATCATCAGCGACGTGAACATGCCGAACATGGACGGCATCACCTTCGTCAAGGAGGTGAAGAAACTGGCCAACTACAAGTTCACGCCTATCATCATGCTGACCACGGAGTCGCAGGAGTCGAAGAAGGCCGAAGGCCAGGCCGCAGGGGCCAAGGCCTGGGTGGTCAAGCCGTTCCAGCCGGCCCAGATGCTGGCGGCGGTTTCCAAACTGATCCTGCCCTGATACCCGGACACCAGGAGATTGCCATGTCCGTCACCCGTGAAACTGTCGACGACACGCTCCGTGTCGGCATTGACGGCGAGCTGACGATCTACACCGTCGCCGAGCTGGCGGCCGCGCTGTTGCCGCAGATGGGAGTGGCGCCACGTCTGGAACTGGACCTGTCGCAGGTGACCGAGATGGACGGCGCCGGGCTGCAGTTGCTGGCGGTGATAGAGCGTGAAGCAGGCCTGGCCGGCACGGCACTGAGCCTGACCGGCAAGAGCCAGACGGTCACGCAAACGCTTCAACTCTGTCGCAGCGGCGCCCTGTAGCCGGCGCCGCGACCGTTTATTGATCGACAAGGAACGTCCCAGGTGAGCATCAATCTCGATCAGGCACAGCAGACCTTCATTGTGGAGGCGCGGGAACTGTTGCAGGCCATGGAGCAATCCCTGCTGCAACTGGAAAACGAGCCCGGCGACCAGGACGCGATCGGCGCGATTTTCCGCGCTGCGCACACCATCAAGGGCTCTGCCGGACTGTTCGGCCTGACGCCTATCGTCAGCTTTACCCATATCGTCGAGGATGTGCTCGACCGTCTGCGCGATGACAGCGTGGCGGTGGACGCCGCACTGATCGCGGTGTTGCTCAAGTGCGGCGACCATATGCTCGAACTGATCGAAGTGGTCGCCAATCGTGGCGAAGCGCTCGGGCCGGCCGCGCTGGAGAGGGAGGCGGCCTTGCGGGCGGCGCTCAGTGTCTACCAGGCGCCTGCCGAGGCCGGCGACGGCGTTGAAGCCGCCGCTGCCGAGGCCGATCCGGACACCTGGGACGAGGTGTTGTGGCACCTCTCCCTGCGCTTTGGCGTGGACGTGTTCCGCAATGGCATGGACCCGCTGTCGTTCCTGCGCTACCTCGAAACCCTGGGACAGATGGTCCAGGTGACCACCCTGACCGATAGCCTCCCGGCCCTGGAAAGCTGGGATCCGGAAAGCTGTTACCTGGGTTTCGAAATCGACCTGCGTTCGAGCGCCAGCCATGCCACCCTCAATGAAGTCTTCGACTTCGTGCGTGACGAGTGCGAAGTGCACATCAGCGCGGTCGAATCCGCCCCAGGCAGCGACGCGGGCCAGAGCACCGACCTGGTGACGCTGCCGGAGCCACCGGCCGCGATGGCCGCCGCGCAGCGGTTGCCGTCGACCAGCGAAGCCAAACCCCGGGATGGCAACTATGTGCGGGTCAATGCCGACAAGCTCGACGAGTTGATCAGCCTGGTCGGCGAGCTGGTGATCGCCAGCGCCGGCGCGAGCCTGCTGGCCCGCTCCTGCGACAACGACTCCCTGCAGGAGGCCACGTCGAGCGTGTCCGGGTTGGTGGAGGAGATCCTCGATGGCGCGCTGCACCTGCGCATGATCCCGATCGGCGACACGTTCAATCGCTTCCGGCGTGTGGTGCGCGATGTCAGCCAGGAGCTGGGCAAGGACATCGAGCTGATCATCAATGGCGCGGAAACCGAGCTGGACAAGACGGTGGTGGAGAAGATCGGCGATCCGCTCATGCACCTGCTGCGCAATGCCATGGACCATGGCATCGAAAGTGCCGAGGCCCGGCGTGCCGCCGGCAAGCCGGGCAAGGGCCACCTGAGCCTCAATGCCTATCACGATTCGGGAAGCATCGTCATCGAGATCGCCGACGACGGCGCCGGCCTGAACCGCGAGCGCATCCTGGCCAAGGCCCAGGAACGCGGGCTGGTCGCCAGTGGCGCGGTGCTCACCGACCAGGAAATCTACAACCTGATCTTCGAAGCCGGTTTCTCCACGGCCGAGGCGGTGACCAATCTGTCCGGGCGTGGCGTGGGCATGGACGTGGTCAAGCGCAATATCTCGCTGTTGCGCGGCACGGTCGACCTGGACAGCCGTCCCGGCCAGGGCACCGTGGTGCGCATTCGCCTGCCGCTGACCCTGGCGATCATCAATGGCTTCCTGGTGGGCATCGACCACGCGACTTACGTGATTCCGCTGGACATGGTCCAGGAATGCATCGAGCTGGACGAACACCAGCGCCAGTCCAGTCGTGACCGCGGGTATCTGGGGCTGCGCGGCGAGGTGCTGCCGCTGGTGGACCTGCGCGATCACTTCCGGCACGAAGGTCCCGCCGCCAGGCGGCAGAACGTGGTGGTAGTGCGCTATGCCGAACACAAGGCCGGCCTGGTGGTGGACGAACTGCTCGGCGAGTTCCAGATCGTGATCAAACCCCTGGGCAAGCTTTTCGGCGCACTGCGTGGCATCAGCGGCTCGACCATCCTGGGCAGCGGCGCGGTGGCCCTGATCCTGGACATACCGGCGCTGCTCAACCAAATCGTGCAACTGGAAGCCCGCAAGGCCCAGACCCCGCAATCGTCTCCTGTCGTTGGTCGCTGACGTATTTGCATTCCATGGAGGTTCCCCGATGAAATGGTTTTACAATCTCAAGATTTCCATCAAGCTGATCAGCTCGTTCCTGGTGGTCCTGGCGCTGACCGCGGCCATGGGAGCCTTCGCCATCATCCAGCTTGGCAGTGTCAACCAGGCGGCCCAGGAGATCCGGGGCAACTGGATGCCTTCCATGCGTGCGGCGTCCGGCATGCGCTTTTTTGCGGCCAACTATCGCCTGAAGGAAAACCGTCACCTCTCCACTGAGGTCGCCGAGGAAAAGGCCCAGGCGGAGCGCGAGGCCGTCGAGGCGCGCCAGCAGTTCGAAACCCGGCTCGACACCTACGAGAAACTGCTCTCGAACGACGAAGACCGTGAGCTTCTCGATAGCGTCAAGAGCGCCTGGAGCACTTACCTGGTGGGCAGCCAGAAACTCTTCGAACTGTCCCGGCAGAATGAGGAGGCCCAGGCGCGTGGGGTGCTGCGCGGCGAGTCCAAGGTGCATTTTGACGAGCTGACCAGCCGGTTGCAGAAAATGATCGAGCTCAACGACGCGGGTGCCACGGCGGCGGGTGACAGGGGCTCGGCGTTGTACGAGAGCTCGCGCCTGTCGATCGTCTCGGCCCTGATCGTCGCGCTGGTGGTCGGCCTGGGGCTGGCACTGCTCATCGCCCGCATCATCTCGCGACCCTTGCGCCATGCCGCGGCCGCCGCCGAACAACTGGCCGATGGCAACCTCAACGCACATATCGAGCCGGGCGCGAAGGACGAGACCGGCATGGTGCTCAACGCCATGCGTAACATGGTCGGCAAGCTGGCGCAGATCATCGGCGAGGTGCGCAACGCCGCCGACAACCTGGCCAGTGCCTCGGAGCAGGTCAGCGCCACCGCGCAGTCGATGAGCCAGGCCACCAGCGAGCAGGCGGCCAGCGTCGAGGAAACCAGTGCCTCGGTGGAGCAGATGAGCGCCAGCATCAACCAGAACACCGAGAACGCCAAGGTCACCGACGGCATGGCCAGCAAGGCCGCCAAGGAGGCCACCGAAGGCGGCGACTCGGTGCAGCAGACCGTGGTGGCGATGAAGAAAATCGCCCAGCGCATCAGCATCATCGATGACATCGCCTATCAGACCAATCTGCTCGCACTCAACGCCGCCATCGAGGCGGCGCGTGCCGGCGAGCACGGCAAGGGCTTCGCGGTCGTGGCGGCCGAGGTGCGCAAACTGGCCGAGCGCAGCCAAGTGGCCGCCCAGGAAATCGGCGAACTGTCCTCCAGCAGCGTGGAGATGGCCGAGAAGGCCGGCAAGCTGCTCGACGAGATGGTTCCGTCGATCACCAAGACCTCCGACCTGGTGCAGGAGATCAGCGCCGCCTCCGAAGAACAGGCCGCGGGTGTCTCGCAGATCAACATGGCGATGACCCAGCTCAACCAGGTCACCCAGCAGAATGCTTCGAGCAGCGAGGAACTGGCCGCCACCGCAGAGGAAATGAGCAGCCAGGCCGAGCAGTTGCAGCTGGCCATGAGCTTCTTCGTCCTCGATGCCACGCCCAAGGCCGTATCCGGTCGCGGCGTGGAGGGCGTCGGCGGCAAGCCTGATCGCCCGGCACCACGCCCGGTGGCACCGGCCTCGCGCAAGGCGTTCGCCCAGGAAACGACAGGTGCGTTGGACGAATCGGAATTCACCCGCTTCTGATTCCAGGATCGGTGCGGGCTCAAAGGGAGAACGACATGGGTACAGTCATGACGACCCGTCAAACCACGGTCGCGACAAGTGAGGATGCGCAATACCTGACCTTCATTCTCGGCGGCGAGATGTTCGCCCTCGGCATTCTGGGCATCAAGGAAATCATCGAGTACGGCAGCCTGACCGTGGTGCCGATGATGCCGGCCTTCGTGCGTGGCGTGATCAACCTGCGCGGCGCCGTGGTGCCGGTGGTTGACCTGTCGGCCCGCTTTGGCCGGGCAACCTCGACGATCACCCGGCGTTCCTGCGTCATCATCATCGAGGCCCGCAGCGAAGAGGGTGAGCCCCAGGACATCGGGCTGCTGGTGGATACGGTTTCCGCGGTGCAGGAAATACCGGCCGACCAGATCGAGCCGCCGCCCAACTTCGGTGCCCGGATTCGCGCCGATTTCATCAGCGGCATGGCCAAGGTCGACGGCAAGTTCGTGATCGTGCTGGCCGTGGACAAGGTGTTGTCCATTGACGAAATGTCCAGCCTCGCCGAGGTCGCCCAGGCGCCGGGGCTCGACCTGGACGTGCGTTAAGGTTCGAACATGTCAGACACTGCTTCTCTGGATGATCGTGAGTTCGGCCAGTTCCAATCCTGGTTGTACCGTGCGGCCGGTATCAATCTGTCGATAGCCAAGAAGGCGCTGGTGGCCGGGCGCCTGTTCAAACGCCTCAAGCACTTCGAACTGGAGAGCTACGGGGAGTACTTCAAGCTGATCATGAGCGATCAGCACAAGGGCGAGCGGCAGGTCGCGCTGGACCTGCTGACCACCAATGAAACCTATTTTTTCCGCGAACCCAAGCACTTCGACTTCCTGCGCCAACAGGTCCTGCCCAGGGCCGTGCCAGGCAAGGTGTTTCGCGTGTGGAGCGCGGCCAGCTCCTCCGGCGAGGAACCCTACAGCCTGGCCATGACCCTGGCCGAACACCTGGGCACCACGCCCTGGGAGGTCGTCGGATCGGATATCAGCACCCAGGTGCTGGCCCGTGCGCGCACCGGGCATTACCCCATGGAGCGCGCCGGTACCTTGCCCACGCCGCTGCTGACCAAGTACTGCCTCAAGGGCGTCGGTCGCCAGGAGGGCACCTTCCTGATCGACAAGCCGCTGCGCAACCGGGTCAGTTTCGTCCAGGTCAACCTCAACGACAATCTGCCCGAGCTGGGCGAGTTCGAGGTGATTTTCCTGCGCAACGTCATGATCTACTTTGACCAGAAGACCAAGAGCCAAGTGGTGGCCCGCCTGCTGCCGCGCCTGAAGTCCGGTGGTTACTTCATCATCAGCCATTCGGAAAGCCTCCACGGCGTGAATGACACGCTCAAGCTGGTGGCTCCGTCGATTTATCGAAAACCATGAAAAAGCCCGTAGATGTGAGTGAAGTGATATTGGCGCCAGGGCAGGTCAGTTTTGCCTCCCGGACGACGCGCCTGCGGACCTTGCTGGGGTCGTGCGTGGCGTTCACGTTCTGGCACCCGCAACGGCTGATCGGCGGCATGTGCCATTTCATGCTGCCAGCACGCTTGCGCCGCGACCAGTGCCTGGACGGCCGATATGCCGATGAGGCGGTCGAGCTGCTGTTGCGTCACGCCCGCGCCCACGGCACCACGCCGCAGGATTATCAGGTCAAGCTGTTCGGCGGTGGCGAGATGTTTCCCGAGCAGCGCCGCGCCGTGTCGACGCAGGACGTGGCGCGTCTGAATATCCGCGCGGCGCTGGAACTGGCCGAGCAGCATCGGTTGCATCTGGCTGCCCAGGACATGGGCAGTACCGGCTACCGCACGATCATGTTCGACCTGTGGAACGGCAACGTCTGGGTCCGGCACCAACCAATGGGAACCCTCTAGAGCATGCCTAACAGAAAAATCAGTGTGTTGCTGGTCGATGATTCGGCCGTGGTGCGGCAGGTGCTGCTGACGATCCTCAACGACACGCCGGACATCCAGGTCATGGGAGCCGCCTCCGACCCGATTTTCGCCATGGAAAAGCTCACCCGGCAATGGCCGGATGTGATCGTGCTGGATGTGGAAATGCCGCGCATGGACGGCATCACCTTCCTGCGCAAGATCATGAGCGAACGGCCGACGCCAGTGGTGATCTGTTCGTCCCTGACCCAGAAGGGGGCGGAAACTTCCCTGCAGGCGCTGTCGGCCGGTGCCGTGGAGATCATCACCAAGCCGACCACCGGTTTGAAGAGCTTCCTGATCGACTCGGCGGGCGAACTGGTCGCGGCGATTCGCGCGGCGGCGAACGCCAACGTCAGGAACCTGGGCAAGCGCAGCGCTCCGGCAGCGCCCGCGCCGATCCCCCCCAGCAGGCTCACGGCGGACGCCATTCTGCCTGCCGCCACCGGTCACGCCATGGCCCAGACCACCGAGCGTATCGTCGCCATCGGCACTTCCACCGGCGGTACCCAGGCCCTGGAAACCGTACTGACAGCGTTGCCGAGAGTGTGCCCGGGCATGGTGGTGGTGCAACACATGCCGGAAAAATTCACCGCGTCCTTCGCCGAGCGCCTCAATAGCCTGTGCCAGATCGAAGTGCGCGAAGCCCGCAACAACGACCGTATCCTGCCCGGCCTGGCGCTGATCGCCCCGGGCGGCAAGCACCTGATGGTGACCCGCAGCGGTGCCTTCTATCATGCCCAGGTCATCGACGGCCCGCTGGTCAACCGCCATCGCCCGTCGGTGGATGTGTTGTTTCGTTCCGTGGCCAAGTTCGCCGGCAAGAACGCCACCGGCATCATCATGACCGGCATGGGCGACGACGGGGCGCGGGGCCTCAAGGAAATGCTCGACGCCGGCGCCACGACGGTGGCCCAGGATGAGGCCAGCTGCGTGGTATTCGGGATGCCCAAGGAAGCCATCAAGCTCAATGCCGCGCAGCGGATCATGGCCTTGCAGGACATCCACCAGGCGATTCTGCACAAGTGAACGGGCCGTCGTGAGGGCGGGCGCGCCTCACCCCTGGCAGTGTTCAGCGTCCCTGCCGGGCAGGGACGCTGATCTTTACGCGGCGCCGGCCTGTGAACTCAGGCACGGTTACCCTTCAGGATATAGGCCGGGATCTGCTCCAGGGGGATCTCCCGGTGCACCGCGTCCAGCTTTCGGGCTTCCTTGGGCATGCCATAGACCACGCAGGACGCTTCGTCCTGACCGAGGGTGTAGGCACCGGCGTCGTACATCTCCCGCAGCCCGCGCGCGCCGTCGTCGCCCATGCCGGTCATGATGATGCCGGTGGCATTGGCGCCGGCGGAACGGGCAACGGAGCGGAACAGGACATCGACGGAGGGTTTATGTCGGGATACCGGAGGGCCGTCGACGATATCCACCACATACTGTGCGCCGCTTCGTTTGAGCAGCATGTGGCGGCCGCCGGGGGCGATCAGCGCGCGGCCGGGCACCACACGGTCACCGTGGCGCGCCTCGCGCACTTCGATCTGGCACAGACTGTCCAGGCGTGCCGCAAAGGCGGCGGTGAATTTCTCCGGCATGTGCTGGACGATGACGATACCGGCACAGACCCGGGGCAGAGCGGTGAGCACGTATTCCAGGGCCTGGGTGCCACCGGTGGAAGTGCCGAGGGCGACGATGCGTTCGGTCGTGCGGGTCATGGCCGCCGCACCATTGTCGGGCAGGATCGCGTCGGCTGTGAGTTTGGGGGGGACGGTGGCCGGGGTGGGCGCGTTAATGGCAATTCGCTTCAGGCTCGCCTGGGACGCCGCCTTGATGGCCGTTACCAGCTCTTCGGTGGCATCGACCAGGAACTGGCGCAGGTTGCCCTGGGGCTTGGTGACGATGGCGACCGCGCCGGCCGCCAGGGCCTCCATGGTGGTGGCGGCGCCCTTTTCGGTCAGGGTCGAGCAGATCACCACCGGCGTGGGCCGTTCGGCCATCAGCTTCTTCAGAAAGGAAATGCCGTCCATGCGCGGCATTTCCACATCCAGCACCAGCACGTCCGGCCAGTTCCGGTTCATCCGCTCCAGAGCGAACAGCGGGTCGGCGGCGGCACCGATCACCTCGATGCCGTTGTGGCCTGACAGGCTGGCGGTCAGTACCTGGCGCACGACGGCCGAGTCGTCAACGATCATCACCTTGATGTTCTTCATGATGAGCGGTCCTCGTCATGCCGACTGGCAACTTGTTGAGGATGGGGCTGGCGCAGGGTGATGCTGTCCTTGGGCTCACGCATGGGACCTCCGGTAGATCGAAGGACGTACGGACTGCAGCTCATCGCTGATGCCGTTGAGGCTCTCCGAATGACTGATCAGCAAGTAACCGCCCGGACGCAGGCGCGCGCGTAAGCGCTGCACCACCTGGCGCTTGGTGTCGGCGTCGAAGTAGATCATCACGTTGCGCAGGAAGATCACGTCGAATGTACCGACTTCCGGCAGCCTGTCGTTGAGGTTGATCTGGCGGAACTGCACGCGCTGCTTCAGCGCCGGTTCCAGGGTGAACAGGCCCTCGTTGCGTCCGGTGCCCTGCAGGCAGAAGCGCTGGCGCAGCTCGCCTGGAATGCCTTTGGCATCCTCCAGGGGGTAGAGACCGGCGCGGGCCTTGTCCAGGATGCGGGTGCTGATATCCGAGGCCAGGATTTCCCAGGGCCGGCTGCGAACCGTGTCGGCCAACAGCAGGGCCAGGGTGTAGGGTTCTTCTCCGCTGGAGCAGGCCGCACTCCAGATACGCAACGGACCGCTGCCACGTTGCAGCTCAGTGCTCAGTTTTTCGCGCAGAAAGTCGAAATGCTTGGGCTCGCGGAAGAAGTAGGTCTCATTGGTGGTGAGCAGGTCGACCGCAATCTGCAACTCGTCCTTGTCTTTCATCAACAAGCGGTAGTAGTCGCCGTAGCTGCCCAGGCCAAAGTGGCGAAGGCGCTTGCTCAGCCGACCGGCGATCAACTGGCGCTTGGCCTCGGACATGGCGATGCCGGCGATTTCGTGGATCATGGCACGGAACTGGTGGAATTCGGGGGTGGAGAGGCTGAGGTCGATCATGGCGAACTCCCGTCAGGCAGACAGCGGCATGTTGCCGGCCTGGCCGGCCTCGGCCAGACGCTGCAGGTCATCCAGGGACAGCACCCGGCCGATGTCCAGCATCACCACCAGGCGGCCATCGAGCTTGGCCATGCCGTGGATGAAGTCGGTGCGGATGTGGGCGCCGAAGCTGGGAGCGGGCTCCATGTCCTGGGTATCGATCTCGATGACGGCGTTGACCGCCTCGACGACGATGCCCATCACCTGGTGCAGGTCGTCACGTTCCACCTCCAGGATCACGATGCAACTGCGCCGGTTGAGGGTGGTCTGTCCGGCACCGAAGCGCTGGCGCAGATCCATGATCGGTACCACGCCGCCGCGCAGATTGAGCACCCCGAGCACACACGACGGCATCATGGGGACGGGGGTCAGGCTGGTGCACTCGATGATTTCGCGCACGCTGCGGGTGCCGACGGCGAAGACTTCCCCGGCCAGGGTGAAGGTCAGGTACTGCTGGGGGGCATCCGGCAGGGCGGCGTCGCCGCAGCGGCTGAGGAAGCTGGACATGCTGCGCTCCTGGGGGCACGGGCGGGTGCCCCGGTCACGGGATCGAAAGGTTGGATCAATGCTGGAAACGGACGAACCCGGCGGGAACGGTGTCGTCGAACATGTCGTCATCACGGGTTTCCACGCCGCGGCGGGGGGCCTTGCGGATCACGCCGACCTTGCCTTTGGCTACGGCTTCATGGCTGGCCTTGCTCGAGGAGCCGACCTTGAAGAAGTCCATCAGCTGTTGCAGTTGCTCGGCCTGACCGCTCATCTCCTCGGCGGTGGCGGCCAGTTCCTCGGAGGAGGAGGCCGACTGCTGGGTGATCTCGCTCAACTGACTCATGGCGGTGTTGATCTGGCTGACACCGGTGGTCTGCTCTTCCGAGGCGGCGGCGATCTCCTGCACCAGGTCGG
>NZ_AQOH01000212.1 GCF_000364705.1 Pseudomonas fuscovaginae SE-1
CGCGGCCTTGCAAACGGTCATCGACCGCCATGACATCCTGCGCAGTTCAGTGCACTGGACCGGCCTGCCACAGGCCGTACAGGTGGTCCATCGCCAGGTGCAACTGCCGGTGGAAACCCTAACCCTGAACCCCGGCGAAGACCCGCGCGGCCAGTTGGAACGCCTGAGCGACCCGCGTCGGCTGCGCCTGAACCTGCAACAGGCGCCCCTGCTGCGCGCCTGTATCGCCCGTGACCCGCAGTCCGAGCGCTGGTTGCTGGCCCTGCTCGACCACCACATGATCAGCGACCATGTCTCCCTGGGTATCGTGCTCGAAGAGATCCGCGCCCTGATGGAGAGCCAGGCTGCCGCATTGCCGGCCCCGCAGCCCTATCGGGAGTTTGTCGCCCAGGTTCTCGCCACCCCGACCGAAGCCCACGAGGAATACTTCAGCCGTCGCCTGGCCGAGGTCGACGAACCCACCGCGCCGTTCGGCGTGCTGGATGTCCAGGGCGACGGTGCACGAGTCAGCGAGACCCGTCAGCATCTGGCCCCGGCCTTGAGTCTCAAGATCCGGGCCCGCGCCCAGGCCGCCGGAGTCACTCCGGCCGTGCTGTTCCATGTCGCCTGGGCCCAGGTGCTCGGACGCTGCACCAACCGCGACGACGTGGTGTTCGGCACTGTGGTCGCCGGCCGGTTGCAAGGCTCGGCGGGAGCGGATCGTGCCCTCGGGGTGTTCATCAATACCCTGCCGATCCGCGTGCAACTGGCCCCGCTCGGGGTTGCCGCACTGGTCGACGAGACCTATCGCGACCTCGGCGAGATGTTGGTCCACGAGCAGGCCTCCCTGGCCCTGGCCCAACGTTGCAGCGGCGTGGCCGCGGGCCTGCCGTTGTTCACCACGCTGTTCAACTACCGCCATTCGACCGATGGCGGCTCCCTGGCCAACCAGGACCAGGTGCTGGCCTGGGATGGCGTACGGTTCCTGAGCAACGAGGCGCGCACCAACTATCCGATCGAAGTGGCCGTCGCCGATGAGGGGAGCCGTTTCTCCCTGGTCACCCAGGCCATCGAAGGTATCGATCCACAACGTATCGCCGCCTACCTCGTCCACGCCGTCACCGAACTGGTCGAGGCCCTGGAACAGGACCCGACGCGACTGGCCGCCGACCTGCAGGTCGTGCCCGAAACCGAGCGGCGACTGCTGCTCGAGGGCTTCAACGACACCGCCACCGACTTCGGACCGGCACAACCGATCCACACCCTGTTCGAGGCCCGGGTCCGCTCCAACCCGGATGCCGTGGCCCTGGTCTGCGAAGACCGCCAACTGAGCTATCGCCAGCTCAACCGCCGCGCCAACCACCTGGCCCGGCAACTGCTTGAGCTCGGCGTGCAGCCGGACGAACGCGTCGCCATCTGCGCCGAACGCAGCCTGGAGATGATCGTCGGCCTGCTCGGCGTGCTCAAGGCCGGCGCCGCCTATGTGCCGATCGATCCGGCCCACCCGGCCGAGCGCATGGCCTTCATGTTCCACGACAGCCAGCCGCGCGCGCTGCTGACCCAGGCCGCCCTCAGCCTGCCGGCCGGCGAGTTGCCCGTGCTGCTGCTCGACACCGCCGAGTCGCGGCAGGCCGCCGAGGATCAAGCCTTCGACGCCAATCCGAGCGTGCCGGGCCTGACCCCGGAACACCTGGCCTACGTGATCTACACCTCAGGCTCCACCGGCCAGTCCAAGGGCGTGATGGTCGAGCACCGCTCGGTCTTCAACTTCTGGCACGTGCTGACCCGCACCACCCACCGGCACTGCCCGAACCCGGCCACCGTCGCGCTCAATGCCGGCTTCTTCTTCGACATGTCGATCAAGGGCATCTCGCAACTGTTCTCCGGCCACACCCTGGTGATCATCCCGCAACTGATCCGCGCCAGCGGCAGCGAGTTGCTGGACTTCCTCGAACAGCACCAGGTGCACGCCTTCGACTCGACTCCGTCGCAACTCGACACCCTGCTCGCCGCCGGCCTGCTGGAGCGGCGCAGCTACCAGCCGGTCAGCGTGCTGCTCGGGGGCGAGGCGATCAACGCCAGCACCTGGGAGAAACTGCGCAACTGCCAGACCATCCGCTTCTACAACATGTACGGCCCCACCGAGTGCACGGTGGACGCGACCATCGACCTGATCCGCGACCTGGGCGAAAAACCGAGCATCGGCCGGCCGTTCGCCAACGTCCAGGTGTATGTGCTCGATGCCCATGGCGAGCCTGCGCCACTGGGCGTGGCCGGGGAAATCCATATCGGCGGTGCCGGGGTGGCCCGTGGTTATCTCAACCGCGACGGGTTGAGCGCCGAACGTTTCATCGCCGACCGGTTCAGCCCGGTGCCCGGTGCCCGCCTGTACAAGACCGGTGACCTGGGCCGCTGGCTGGCCGATGGCACCCTGGAATACCTGGGCCGCAACGACTTCCAGGTGAAGATCCGCGGTTTCCGCATCGAACTGGGGGAAATCGAGAACGCCCTGCTCGCGGTGGCGGGTGTTCGCGAAGCGGTGGTCATCGCCCGTGACGACCAACGCCTGGTGGCCTACCTGTGCGGCAAGCCGGCGCCTGCCGAACAACTGCGCGGCGAACTGCTCAAGCACCTGCCCGAATACATGGTGCCCAGTGCCTTCGTGCATCTGGACAAGCTGCCACTGACCGCCAACGGCAAGCTCGACCGCCGTGCCCTGCCCGCACCGGGTGCCGAATCCCTGGCCAGCAAGGCCTACGAGGCTCCGGTCGGTGATACCGAAACAGCCATCGCCGAAATCTGGAAGACCCTGCTCGGTCTCGACCAGGTCGGTCGTCACGACGGCTTCCTCGAACTGGGCGGCCATTCCCTGTTGACCGTACAGCTCCAGGCCCGCCTGCATCAGGAACTCGGCGCCGAAATCGACCTGCGCACCCTGTTCGCCATCGGCTCCCTGCAAGCCCTCGCCCAGTGCGTCGACCAGGCCACTCGCTCGTCCGTGCGGAGCATCGAGGCCGTGCCCCGTGACCAGGATCTACCGCTGTCCCTGGCCCAGCAACGGCTGTGGTTCCTCGATCAACTGGATCACGCCGCCAGCATCGCCTACCACATGCCGGCGGCCCTGCGCCTGCGCGGCCAGCTCGATCGCCAGGCCCTGCAACGCGCCCTGGACCGCATCGTCGCCCGGCACGAAAGCCTGCGCACCACCTTCGAACGCCAGGGCGATGACGTGCGCCAGCACTTCGCCCCAGCGGACATCGGTTTCAGTCTGATCGAGCATGACCTGCGGGACCTGGACGCGCGGGCCCGGCAACAGGCCGTTGAGCGACTGGGCCGTGAGGAAGCCGGCGCACCGTTCGACCTGAGCCGGGGCCCACTGATCCGTGGGCGCCTGCTGCAACTGGCCGCCGACGAGCATGTCCTGTTGGTCACCCAGCACCATATCGTCTCCGATGGCTGGTCCGTGGCCGTGCTGATCGGCGAATTCAATCGCCTCTACGCCGCCTTCAGCCAGGGCCTGGACGATCCACTGCCAGCACTGCCCCTGCAATACGCCGACTACGCCGCCTGGCAGCAGCAACACCTGCAAGGCGAACGCCTGCAGGCCCAGACCCGCTTCTGGAGTGAACACCTAGACGGAGCCCCAGCTCTGCTGGAACTGCCCGGCGACCGTCCGCGGCCGCAGGTGCAAAGCTACCTCGGTGCGACCCTGCCGCTGGAACTGCCAGCCACGCTCAGCACCCGACTGCGCCAGTTCAGCCAGCAACAGGGCCTGACCCCGTTCATGACCCTGCTGGCCGCCTGGTCGATCCTGCTGTCGCGCCTGAGCAACCAGGCCGAGGTGGTGGTCGGCACCCCGGTGGCGAACCGTCCACGCCAGGAAACCGAGGCGCTGATCGGCTTCTTCGTCAACACCCTGGCCCTGCGCGTCGATGTCCAGGCCCACGAGCGCGTCGACCAGTTGCTGGCCCGGATCAAGGCCATCACCCTGGATGCCTACGATCATCAGGAACTGCCGTTCGAACAGGTGGTGGAAGCCCTGCAACCGGAACGCAGCCTCGGTCACAGCCCGCTATTCCAGGCCATGCTGGTACTGGGCAACACCCCGCAAGACCAGGCGCTGTCCGTGCCCGGCCTGGATATCGAACCGCTGCAACAGGCCACCGGCACCACCCAGTTCGACCTGAGCCTGTCGCTCAACGACGACGGTGAAAGCATCCGCGGCCAGTTCGAATACGCCACCGACCTGTTCGACGAAAGCACCATCGCCCGCTGGGGCCGCCATCTGCTGCACCTGCTCGACGCCCTGCTCGGCGACACTGCGCAGCCGCTGGCAAGCCTGCCGCTGCTCAATCACCAGCAGCGTCGCGAGTTGCTCATCGGTTTCAACCCGACTTATGCGCCGTTCAACGAAGGACTACTGTTGCAGGAAGTCTTCGAACAACAGGTGCAGGCGCGCCCCGAGGCCATCGCGGTCCAGGCCGAAGGCGCCGCTCTCAGTTATGCCGAACTCAACGCCCGGGCCAACCGCCTCGCCCATCGCCTGATCGCCGAAGGCCTGCAACCGGATGAACGGGTGGCGCTGCTGGTGGAGCGCAGCCCGGAAATGATCGTCGGCATCCTGGCCATCCTCAAGGCCGGGGGCGCCTATGTGCCGCTGGATCCGAACTACCCGCAGGACCGCCTGCAACACATGCTCGACGACAGCATGCCACGCGTGCTGCTGGGCCAGCGGGATCTGATCGCAAAACTGCCGCCACTGGCGATCCCCAGCCTGTCGCTGGCGGACAGCCCTGGCAACGATGCCAACCCACGGATCGCCGGCCTGACCTCGCGTCACCTGTGCTACGTGATGTACACCTCCGGCTCCACCGGCAAGCCCAAAGGCGTGATGCTCGAACATCGCTCCGTGTGCAACCAGATCGGTGCCCTGCAGGAGCGCTACGGCCTCAATCCGCAGGACCGCATCCTGCAATTCGCCAGCATGACCTTCGACATGTCCGTCGAGGAGATCTTCGGCGCCCTGCTCTCCGGCGCCACCCTGGTACTGCGCAGTGATGCCTGGATCGCCGGCACCGCCGCCTTCGCCGCGTTGTGCGAGCAATACGCGATCACCGTCGCCAACCTGCCCACCGTGTTCTGGCAACAGATCGCCCGCGATGCCCATGTGCCGCTGCCCACTTCTCTGCGTCAGTTCATGATCGGCGGTGAAGCGGTCGGCAAGCAGGCCGTGACCCAGTGGTTCGAACGCGAAACCCATCGGCCGGCGCTGTTCAACGCCTACGGCCCGACCGAAGCCACGGTCAACGCCTCGATCCGTCTGATGGAGCGCGACAGCGAAGACTTCCGCTGCATCGGCACGCCGCTGCGCAATACCCAGCTGCATGTGCTGGATGCCGTCGGCAACCTCGCCCCACTGGGCGTGGCCGGTGAACTGCATATCGGTGGCGTCGGCGTTGCCCGTGGCTACCTCAACCGGCCCGAACTGAGTGCCGAGCGCTTTATCGCCGACCCGTTCACCACCGCACCGAACGCCCGCCTGTACAAAACCGGCGACCTGGCCCGCTGGCGCGCGGACGGCACCCTGGAATACCTGGGCCGCAACGACGACCAGGTGAAAATCCGTGGTTTCCGGGTCGAACTGGGGGAAATCGAGGCCGCGCTCGCCGCCTGCGAAGGCATCGACGAAGCCGTGGTGGTCGCCCGCGAAAGCCAGCCGGGCCGGTCCGACAGCAAGCGCCTGGTCGCCTACCTGTGTGGCGACGCCGTGCCGGTCGAGCAAGTGCGTGCGACCCTGCTGGAAAGCTTGCCGGAGTACATGGTGCCGAGCGCCTATGTGCACCTGGAAGCCATGCCGTTGACCCCCAACGGCAAGCTGGACCGCCGCGCCCTGCCCGCGCCGGGTCAGGAAGCCTTTGCCAGCCGTGCCTATGAAGCCCCGCGCGGCACGCTCGAGCAGATCGTCGCCGGCGTCTGGCAGGACCTGCTGGGTATCGAGCAGGTCGGCCGGCACGATCGCTTCTTCGAACTCGGCGGTCACTCGCTGCTGGCCGTCAGTCTGATCGACCGCCTGCGCCAGCATGGCCTCAACGCCAGCGTACGTACCGTGTTCACCGCCCCCAGCGTGCGCGAGATGGCCCAGGCCATCGATCGCGACAGCCAGGCCCTGTTCCAGGCGCCGGCCAACCGCATTCCGGCCGGCTGCACCCGGTTGACGCCAGACATGCTGCCGCTGGTGACGCTGAACGCCACCCAACTGGAGCGTCTCGTCAGCACCATTCCCGGCGGGGCCACCAATATCCAGGACATCTACCCGTTGGCCCCGTTGCAGGAAGGT
>NZ_AQOH01000213.1 GCF_000364705.1 Pseudomonas fuscovaginae SE-1
ATTCTCGCCTAAAAAGGTGTCCGGGGTTAGTAGACCACTACACTCGTGCCGGCTGCTCACCAAGCCTAGCCAAGACACTTCCTGCAAACCATTAACGGGTCGGAAGGTAACACCAGGTAGGCTCACGCCGGCCGCTGCCGATTTCGGCACGATGGAGACACCCTAGCCCATTTTCACCCCGCCCGGCGCGTTGCGCTTGCTCTTGAGCGATATCAAATCGATAGACAACATCACAGGCCTCTGTATGCAATGCCTTACCCGCTTCGGTTAAAGTCGCTTGGCGCTGTGCTCGGACGAAAAGTTAAACTCCTAACTCTTCCTCCACTTCCTTGATCTGTCGACTCAGCGTTGGGACGGCGATATTTAGGCGAAATGCGGCCCTGGTAAAATGACTGACTTCAGCGACCGCCAAAAAATAATTGAAATGTCTGATTTCCACTACTTTATGTCTCGCCCAGGAACCGAACAATTCCGAAACCAAACTTATCCGTTACGTTAGCTTAAATCTCATGGCAAACCGTTTCCAAGCCAGAAGTTTGGATTTACAACAGACTCTTCCTGTACAGCGGAAGCAGCTGGAACCAAGCGGAAAACCTGAACACTCGCTTTGCCATCGATAGCTGCGCTCAAGTCTTTAAACGCCTCGCCGAGTATATGCTGAGTCAGCGCAGCATCATTTTCCCACAGCTCAAGCATGGTCCATTGGCCTTGAGTGTCCATGTTTTCAAACAGACGATAATGAAGACATCCGTGCTCTGACTGCGTCGCGTCGACAGCTATTAGCAGGGCGCTGTGAACCTCTGCTACTGAGGATGGATCTGCGGTGATATGCGCTACAACGGTAATCGTACTGGTCATGACAAACACTCAGATTGTTGATGACTTAGCTTGATCACTTCCATTGGCACGTGAAACCCAAAGGGTAGTGAAACAGTTTCAACAAACTGGCGAAAGTCCCGGAAACCCCTCTAGCGCGGGCCCGCGCACAACCGCCACAGCCGGCGGTACGAAGCCGCTGTGCTGATGCGGTCTTGTCCGGTTGTACCGCTGCATGAGGTAGCGGCCGATGTCCTGCTCGGCCAACGC
>NZ_AQOH01000214.1 GCF_000364705.1 Pseudomonas fuscovaginae SE-1
GAGCATGCGGTTGAAGGTGAACAGCACGTCGTCGGCGTTGAAGTCGCGATGGGGAGTGAAGTACTTGGTGGTGTGGAACTTCACGCCTTCGCGCAGGTGGAAGGTGTAGGTCAGGCCATCCGGCGAGATATCCCAGCTCTTGGCCAACGCCGGTGCGACGGTGGTCTCGCCCCGCACGAACTCCACCAGCCGGTTGTAGATCGGCTCGGCGGCGTCGTTGTCGGTAGCGGCGGTGTACTGCGCGGTGTCGAACCCGGCCGGGCTGCCCTCGGAGCAGAACACCAGGCTACCGGCAGCCTGGGCGAAAGAGGCACCGGCCAGCAGGGCGGCGCCAATGAAAGCGGATAAAACCAAGGTATGGCGCATGACGATCCCAATCCATTTTTTATTGTCGTTGGTGAGCAATTGCCATGTCGAGCTACATGGAAACATCACCAACCAAGTCAGTCGAATGCAGCGGTGCCGCCCATGAACATTTGTCGATGATGTCCTGACGTTATGGCGCCAAGTCATTGTCGTAAATGCGTAGAGCCTGAGAGAGTTGTAGGAAAAAACTGCGCTCCTGACTCATCCTTCCTAAGTCGGACGCTCAGAATAGGCAATTCCTGCAATTCTGGCGGGTAGCGCAAAGGCGACGTATCGTCACGCCGCCTTTGCGGGACCTTACTTGCTGACGCTGACGCCGTAGAACGAGTTCAAGCCGAACGGGCTGATCTTGAAGTCCTTCACGGTGGCGCTCATGGGTTGATACACCGTCGAGTGCGCAATCGGTGTGTACGGGACGTCATCCTTGAGAATGTGCTGTGCCTGCTTGTACAGCTCGGTGCGCTTGGCCTGGTCGGAGGTCGACTTGGCTTCCTTCATCAGGCTGTCGTACTTCGGCGTGCAGTACTTCGAGAAGTTGTTGCCGTTGATGGCATCGCAACCGAACAGTACGTTCAGCCAGTTGTCCGGGTCACCGTTGTCACCGCTCCAGCCGATGATCATGGCCTGCTGCTCGCCGGCCTTGGCACGCTTGAGGTATTCACCCCATTCGTAGCTGACGATCTTCACGTTCAGGCCGATGTTCTTCCAGTCGGACTGGAGCATTTCGGCCATCAGCTTGGCGTTGGGGTTGTACGGACGCTGGACCGG
>NZ_AQOH01000215.1 GCF_000364705.1 Pseudomonas fuscovaginae SE-1
TACGGTCTTTTTTCGTGGTGCCTTCAGTACCGGCAAAAACACCGATGCCATTACCATTGCTGGAGAAACCTGAACCCGTCTCCTTTTTCTTCTCCCACGTGCGTTCGCTGCTGGTGTTCTGGGCGGCAACCACGTTCACATCACGCCCAGCGTCCAAACTGACGTTACGCCCGGCACTAATACCGCTACCAATGAGGTTAATATCTCGCTTGGCCTGCAAATTGGCATCGCGATCGGCGCTCACTTGACTGCCGACACTGGTGCTACTCTGAGCTTCACGACCGGCCTTCTTCGCCGACGAAATCGCTATCGACGTGGGTCTTTCCGTGTAACCAAATTTCTTTTTATATGCCTCGGTACGGCTGTAAGCCGTATCGTTTGCAGAAACAAGGTTGATGTCACCGGTGTTGTTGACCAATCCGGCGCGTAGCTCGGTATCGTTATCGGCGCTGATCTTACTAGCGCGCAACCGCACGTCATTACCCGCGGCCACCACAGCATCATTGCCGGCCTCCAGCTCGCTACCGACTTGGCTCGCAGTGGTTTTCAGCTGACTCTTACTGCTTTTGGAAAGCCCAAGGAACCCGGACTTGGTTTTCTTGCT
>NZ_AQOH01000216.1 GCF_000364705.1 Pseudomonas fuscovaginae SE-1
GGTCTGCTCTTCCGAGGCGGCGGCGATCTCCTGCACCAGGTCGGACGTCTTGGTGATCGAGGGCACCATCTGGTCCAGCAGGGTGCCGGCGCGTTCGGCCAGGGATACGCTGCTCCTGGCCACTTCACTGATTTCCTGTGCGGCGACCTGGCTGCGTTCGGCCAGCTTGCGCACTTCGGCGGCGACCACGGCGAAGCCCTTGCCATGCTCGCCGGCACGGGCGGCCTCGATGGCGGCATTGAGGGCCAGCAGGTTGGTCTGGTAGGCGATGTCATCGACGATGCTGATCTTGTCGGCGATGGTCTTCATCGCCGAGACGGTGTCGCGCACGGCCTGACCGCCTTCGCTGGCTTCACGGGCCGCCTTGCCGGCCATGCCGTCGGTGACCTTGGCGTTTTCGGTGTTCTGGGCAATGGAGGCGGACATCTGCTCCATCGAGGC
>NZ_AQOH01000217.1 GCF_000364705.1 Pseudomonas fuscovaginae SE-1
CCGACCTGGTGCAGGAGATCGCCGCCGCCTCGGAAGAGCAGACCTCCGGTGTCAGCCAGATCAGTGCCGCCATGACCCAGCTCAGCGATATCACCCAGCAGAATGCGGCCGCCTCCGAGGAGCTTGCAGCGACGTCGGAGGAAATGACCGTGCAATCGAACAACCTGCAGGAACTGATGCGCTTCTTTCAACTGGCCGACACCGGCAGTCTGGGAAGCGTCTCGCCTCTGCAGCCGCCCTCGAGGCAAGCCTACCGTAGCGCCCCGACACCTCACATCGACGAGCAGGACAGTGGTTTTGTCCGCTTCAGGAACTGACTCATGAACATCGACCTGACACTGCCCGCCACCGAAGAACAACCGCGCCAGTACCTGACCTTCAGGGTGGGGCGTGACCTGTTCGGCGTAGCCACCCGCTACGTGCGGGAGATTCTCGAGTTCCACGCCATCACCCAGGTGCCGATGATGCCGCCACTGGTTCGCGGGGTGATCAACCTGCGGGGCGCCGTGGTGCCGATCATCGACCTGGCCGAGCGCTTCGGCCTCGGCAATACCGAACTGGGCTCACGCACCTGCATCGTCATCGTCGAGCTGCAGGACAGCGATGAGGTCCAGTTGATGGGGGCCCTGGTGAACTCGGTCAACGCCGTCACCGAGATCGAATCGCAGTGGCTGCGCCAGGCTCCGGCCTTCGGCAGCCGCGTACCGCCTGAATACATCGAGGACCTGGCCCGTGTGGACGAACGCTTCCTCACCCTGCTGCGCATGGAGCAGGTGCTGAACGTCGACCAGATCGCCTCGCTGGCCGGCCAACGCAATACCTCCCGACTGTCTCTCATTTGATCGCGCAGATGCGCACAGGAGTTATGAACATGACTATCAGCAAGAAAATGATCCTCCTGGTGATGTCTGCCCTGCTCGGCATTCTCCTCCTCTCGGGGATTTCCTATCAGCAGATGAATCAGGTCTTCACCGCCGCCAACTTCGGCAACGAAAACTCGGTACCGAGCATCGTGGCCCTGAACAAATTGCGTAACGCGGTGAACACCGAGATTCAACTGGTCTACAGCCACATCCTCACCACTGACGACAAGGCCATGGCGGATATCGATACCGCCATCAAATCCACCAAAGGCGACGTCCAGGCCGCAGTTGACAAGTACGCCCAACTGCTTGCGGATGAGCAAGATCAACAACTGCTGGATGCCGACCGCAAGGCGATTGCCGACCTGGTCCAAGGTGAAGAGGCCATCCTTGTACTCTCTCGTGCCAATCGGAACGACGAAGCACGGGATGCCATGATCGGCCTGACCCGGAAAGTGCTCGAACCACTGCGCGAGATACTCAACAAGCACCGCGACTACAACGTGAAGATGGCCGAAGATGCCGCCCAGCGGGCCGATGCCACCCGTCATCAGGCCGCGCTGATCTCCATCACCGTGTCGATCATCACCCTGGTGATCATTGCCCTGTTGGGCGGCTTCATCACCCGCAACCTGTTGCGCCAGCTCGGTGGCGAACCTGCCTATGCGGCCGAGGTGGTCAGCCGCGTCGCCGCCGGCGACCTCACCGTCGAAGTCCAGACCAAGAGCGGCGACACCAGCAGCATGCTGGCCGCCATCAGGGATATGACGCAGAAACTCGGCCAGATCATCGGTGAGGTACGCAGCAACGCCGACGCCCTGAGCAGTGCTTCCGAGCAGATTTCCTCCACCGCCCAGAGCATGAGCCAGGGGGCCTCCGAGCAGGCCGCTTCGGTCGAGGAAACCAGTGCCTCGATGGAGCAGATGTCCGCCTCCATTGCCCAGAACACCGA
>NZ_AQOH01000218.1 GCF_000364705.1 Pseudomonas fuscovaginae SE-1
TGCGACTGCTTCGCAGTCGAGCGCGGGCAAGCCCGCTCGCCACAAGATGGAGTCGCTCCTGGGGGTTTGGCTTAGCTTGCGGCCCCGGAACCCATCATTTCTCCGGCATCGCCGAAGAGTGATGCGTCGAGATTTTCCAGCCGTTGTCGCTGCTCCAGGCGTAGGTGAAGGTGTAGCGGGCGGACACGCTCGGCTGGTCCTTGAACGCGAAGGTATAGGTGCCGGTGTCGATCGCCTCGTTGCAGCCGGTGCGGATGGTGCGGCTGTCGATGGTGCCGCTCGGCTTGTGGGCCAGGAAGTGTTCGAAGTAGTCGATCCGCTCGGCGTCGGTCAGGCGCGGCTTGTTCGATACGGTGGGTAGCAGCACGGCGTCCGCCAGATACTTTTGCGCAACCTTTTTCGCATCGCCGGTCTGCAACGCGGCGTTCCATTCATCGAACAGACTTTCAATCTGCGCAGGTACCACCGGCGTGCAGACCAGAGCCTTGTCCGCAAAGGCCGGCACGGAAGAAAGACTGCACAGCGCAGCCAATACGATTTGCTTTTTCATGGTTCTCCCATGGCTGCTCCGGCAGCCGTGCGAAGTAGGAAAGAGCCAATACTTCCGTGACCGGCACACTTCATCCGTTCGGGGCGTAATGCCCGTCTCGACTGGCTCGTGAGTTAATGGTCAGGCGCGACGCATAAGGCTGTCGGCGCCTTGTCGCAGGCGTGACAATGCGTCGGCGCATGATCCGAAGTTGTTACATGGAAGTAACAAGTTGCTCTTTTGGTGCAGTTGGCCTGGCGTATTTCTTATTGTTGGAAGACAGTCCGTTCAAACAACTGGCGAGAACTTTTCTGTCTGTGCACGGCAACTTGAGACAAGCCTACAGCAGGCATCGAGGCGCGGTGTAGTGCAGGATGGGTCTATAGGAATAGTCCTACAGATATATCGGGGTGTCGTTGCTTTTGCTGTAGGACTGGGCTGTAGCCCCAGTGAGCGAGGCTCACCGGGGTACGTCGGGCGGCAGGGTGCCGCCCGCTGGCGGCAATCAGCGTTGCGTGGCCGGTACGCCTTGGGCGGCGTTTTCAACCTGTGGGTTGGCCGGCCAGGCGGCACGGTCCAGGTCCAGGTCGTTGAACTTGCTGGA
>NZ_AQOH01000219.1 GCF_000364705.1 Pseudomonas fuscovaginae SE-1
GGCAAGCCCGCTCGCCACACGTGACATAGCGCGAACGAGGCGCTGTTGCATCGCTCCAATCCCGCCCCGTCGGGAACATCACTGCACAGCATATCAAGGTGTAATACACAGCAAAAATACCCTGCCTCCCAATAACGTTTGCGCTGCTAGCGTGAACCAGATCCATCCCAGCAGAGGAGCGCAATGGATTGCCTCCCCACCCCAACTCTCATCGCCTGCGTACAGGTCGATACTCCGAACCCGGCCGAGCCTATCTCGTTACGGCAGTGGTACATGGGCGAAGGCCTCTTTTCAGCGACTGGATATTGGGACGCTTGCTGGTTGCCGAAATGAAAAGGACTCATGAACTCGGCCTCGTGACATCACTGGCCTGGGTAATCATGCCAGACCACTTCCACTGGCTGTTCCAACTGCACCACACGCCCCTCGCCCAAGTTGTCGGCTGCGTCAAATCCTGCAGCACATTGGCCATCAATCGAGCCACGGAACAGCATGGTCGCTTCTGGCAAAGCGGCTATCACGACAGGGCCATTCGAGATGGTGAAGACCTGCGGGGTGCGGCCAGGTACATCATCGCCAACCCTTTGCGGGCTGGCCTGGTCGAACGAGTGGGCGACTATCCGTTGTGGGATGCGGCCTGGCTTTGAGTTTCTTCGGGCACAATGGCGACTTGGGATGGAACAATTTGACTGGGCTGAGTAACCGGGTTTGTTGTGGCGAGCGGGCTTGCCCGCGCTGGGGCGCAGAGCGTCCCCAAACCAGCCAACGCGGTGCATCAGGAG
>NZ_AQOH01000220.1 GCF_000364705.1 Pseudomonas fuscovaginae SE-1
CACCAGCAACTGCTCGCGCTCGTCGGCCGGCAGGATCGACAGGCGGTTGAGCGCCGTGGTCGGCGCCTGCTCCAGGGCCTGGACCAGTTGTTCCAGGGCGGCCTGCATGTAGCCGCCGATCCGACGCGCGTCGATCTGTTCCACGGCCTGGATGGTAAGCATGAAAGCCTCGCCCAGATCGTCGACGTTCAGGCACAACGGATAGTTGGTCCGCTCCTCCATGCTCAGGGTCTGCATACCCTGCCAGGCTGCAATCGCCTCGGACGAAGCCACGCCACCGGTGCTATGGCGGTAGTTCAGCAGGGAACTGAACAGCGGTAGCGAACCCGGTACGCCGCTGCAACGCTGGGCCAGGGACAGTGAGGCATGCTCATGACCGAGCAGGGTCGACAAGCGCTCGTGGGTGGCCTTGACCCCGGTCAGGGCGCCAAGGTCTCCGACGCTCAGACGCAACGGCAAGGTGTTGATGAACATCCCCAGGGCCCGGTCGCTGCCCTCGCCGCCCTGCATCCTCCCCATCAGCACGGTGCCGAACACCACTTCTTCACGACCCGAGACGCGGCCCACCACCTGGGCCCACGCCAGGTGCGCCAGGCTCGCGGCGCTGACACCCAGTTGCCGGGCAATGCCGCGCAGGCGCAGGCTCAAGCCGCTGTCGAGAACCTGTTGCACTTCGACGACGGCACTGCCATCACCCTGCACGTCCTGGAGACCGTAGGGCAGCGTTGGCTCATCGATATCGCCGAGCATGTCGCGGAAGAACGCTTCATGTTCCTCCCGGCTGACCCCCAGGCGTGCCTGGGCCACATGATTGCGGTATGGCACCGGTGTCGGCAATTGCCCGGCCAGGCCCTGCAGGCTGGCCTGCATCTCTTCCACCACCACTTCCAGGGCCGTGTGATCCAGGGCCATGTGATGGAACAGCAGCATCGCGGTGATGCGCTGGTTGAGCGGATCTTCGGCATAGGCGATACGCATCAGCGGTGCCTGGCCGATGTCCAGGCGGTAGTGGCGTGGATCGAAACGCTGGTGCAACTGAGCCAGCACCTCACCCGCCTCCGGATCGAGACTGACCTCTTCCAGGCTCAGTTGAGCCTCGCGCCAGACCACCTGCACCGGCTGGTCCAGGCCTTCCCAGGCGACGCTGGTGCGCAGGATATCGTGGCGCTCGATCACATTCTGCAGAGCCTCGGCAAACGCGGCCAGGCGCTGGCGGTCATCGAAGGCGAACAGCACCTGCAGGACATAGGGGTCACCCTCATGCGCGGCCAGGTGGTGATAGAGAATCCCTTCCTGCAACGGTGCCAGGGCATAGATGTCCTGCACATTGGCCACGCCGCCGGGCACGCCCGCGACGATGCGGTCGATAGCGGCCTGGTCGAGTTCAGCCAGGGGCAGCATGTCCGGCGTGATGCGCTCGCAGCCCGGCACGATCAGGTTGTCTGGCACCCGGACCTCAGGCTGTCCACCCACCGCCGCGGCCAGGGCCGCCAGGGTCGGCTGGCTGAACAGCACGCGCACATCGGCCGCGAGGCCGACCTGGCGCATGCGCTCGATCAGCTTGACCGCCAGCAGCGAATGCCCGCCCAACTCGAAGAAGTGGTCATGGCGCCCCACCCGCGGCAGTTGCAGCAGCGACTGCCAGATCCGCGCGATCGCGTTTTCCACGGCACCCTCCGGTGCCGCGTAGTCACGCAGCACCAGGGCTTGCGCATCCGGCGCCGGCAGCGCCTTGCGATCGAGCTTGCCATTGGTGGTCAGCGGGAAGCTGTCCAGGCTGACGAAGGCGCCGGGCACCATATAGTCGGCCAGCGACAGCAACAACTGCGCACGCAAGTCGGCAGCCACCACCTCGTGGCCGGGCGCGGCGATCACATAGGCCACCAGGCGCTTGTCCCCGGGCTCGTCCTCACGGGCCAGCACCACCGCCTCGCGAACGCTCTCGCAGGCGCTCAAGGCGGCTTCGATTTCGCCCAGTTCGATGCGGAAACCGCGGATCTTCACCTGGTCGTCGTTGCGACCCAGATAATCGAGGCTGCCATCGGCCAGCCAGCGGCCCAGATCGCCGGTCTTGTACAGGCGCGCCT
>NZ_AQOH01000221.1 GCF_000364705.1 Pseudomonas fuscovaginae SE-1
CTTGCTGAACGGGTTCGACAGGAAGCGTTCGGCGGTCAGCTCGTCACGGTTCAGATAACCCCGCGACACACCGGCCCCGCCGACATACAACTCACCGACCACACCCACCGGTACCGGTTCACGCCGGTCATCGAGCACGTACAACTGCAGATCGGGGATCCGCACGCCGATGGGGCTGACGCCGGCACGCTGCGCATCGGCCGCCGTCAACGGGCAGTAGGTCACATGCACCGTGGTTTCGGTGATGCCATACATATTCACCAACTGGGTGCCGGCGTTGGCCACCCGTGCGTACCACGGCTTGAGCATCCCGGTTTCCAGGGCTTCGCCACCGAAGATCACCTGGCGCAGGGAGTGTCGCAACTCGCTCTCGCCCTGGGCGTTGAGCAACTGGCGGAAGGCGCTCGGGGTCTGGTTGAGTACCGTTACCCCGGCATTGCACAGCAGTGCGTAGCACTCTTCGGGCGAACGGCTGACCCACTGTGGTACCACCAGCAGGCGCCCGCCATGCAGCAGCGCGCCCCAGATTTCCCAGACCGAGAAGTCGAAGGCGAACGAGTGGAACAGGGCCCAGACATCCTGCTCATTGAAGTCGAACCAGGCCCTGGTGGCCGAGAACAGCCGGGCGACGTTGCGGTGTTCGACCATCACGCCCTTGGGCAGCCCGGTGGAGCCGGAGGTGTAGATCACGTAGGCCAGGTGATGCGGGCTGATCCCGCTGACTCGCGGATTGCCGCTGGACTGGGCCTGCAGGGCCGGGCTGCGCAGGTCCAGCCGTGGACCGTCGAAAGTGTCCAGCAGCGCCAGGCCGGCCGCATCGGCCAGCACCGCCACCGGGCCGCTGTCGCGCAGCTGGTAGGCGATCCGCTCGGCCGGATAGGCCGGGTCGATCGGCACGTAGCCCGCGCCGGACTTGAGGATGCCAAGCAGGCCGACAATCATCTCCAGGCCACGCTCGACACAGATCGCCACCCGATCATCCGGACGCACCCCCAGGGCCAGCAACTGATGGGCCACCTGGTTGGCGCGGGCATTGAGTTCGCCGTAGCTCAAGGTGCGGTCTTCGTACTGCAGCGCCACGGCTTCCGGTTGCGCCAGCGCCCAGGCTTCGAAGGTGCGGTGGATCAGGGTGTCGTCGGCGTAAGAGACATGTGGGGTGTTCCAGCTTTCCAGCAATTGCTGGCGCTCGCCCGCCGGCAGGATATTCACCCCGCCCAATGGGGCTTGCGGTGTCTGCTCCAGCGCCAGTACCAGGTTTTCCAGGGCGCAGTGCATATAGTCGCAGATCCGTTGCGCGCCGATCTGCGCCTCGGCCATGACCGTCAGGTTGAAACCTTCGCCCAGGTCATTCACCGACAGGGTCAGGGGGTAGTTGGTACGCTCTTCGCCGTCCAGTGCCTGGATGCCTTCCCAGGCGGCCAGCGCCTGGTCGGTGACGCGGGTATCGATCTGCCGGTAATTGAGCAGCGAACTGAACAGCGGCATCGAGGTGGCCACGCCACTGCAACGCTGCGCCAGTACCAGCGAGGCATGTTCATGGGCCAGCAGCGTGCTGAGCCGCGCATGGGTGGCCTTCAGCCCCTCACGCACACCCTGTTCGCCCAGAGTCACCCGCAGCGGCAAGGTGTTGATGAACATGCCCAGGGCCCGATCGGCGCCCTCGCCGCCCTGCAGGCGGCCGAGCAGCACGGTGCCGAAGACCACGTCGTCCTTGCCCGACACCACGCCCAGCACACGAGCCCAGGCCAGGTGATACAGGCTGGCGGCGCCGACCCCTAGCTGCCGGGCCTGCAGACGCAGGCGCCGGCTCAGATCGGCCGCCACGTCGAGACGGACCTCCTCGATACCGCGGCCATCGCCCTGAACGTCCTGCATGCCGAATGGCAGTGTCGGCTCATCGATATCGCCGAGCATATCGCGGAAGAACGCTTCGTGCTCTTCGCGACTGATGCCCTGCCAGGCCTGGGCCACATAGTTGCGATAAGGCACGGACGGCGGCAGTTCCGCCTGCCGGCCGAGCATGTGCGCCTCGATTTCGCCGCAGAGGATACGCAGCGAAGTGGCGTCGTCCACCAGGTGATGGAACAGCAGCATGCCGACCCAGCGGTCGTGCAGTGGGTCCTGGGCGTAACCGATACGCATCATCGGTGCCTGGCGAATGTCCAGGCGGGTATGCCGTGGGTCCAGGCGCTCGCGCAGTTGTGCGGCGATATCGCCAGCCGCCGGGTCCAGCTCCAGCCGTTCCAGGCCCAGTGGCGCGTCGCGCCAGACCACCTGCACCGGCGCGTCCAGGCTTTCCCAGAGCACTGCGGTACGCAGGATGTCGTGCCGCGCCACCACCCCTTGCAGGGCCTGGGCGAAGCTGTGCAGACGCTCGAGGCTGTCGAAGCCGAACATCGCGTATTGCAGGTACGGGTCGCCCTGGGTGGCGGCCAGGTGGTGATACAGGATGCCTTCCTGCAACGGCGCCAGGGCGTAGATATCCTGCACATTGGCCAGGCCACCAGGCACGGTGGCGACCACGCGATCGATATCCTCCTGGCTCAGGGAGACCAGCGGCAGCAGGTCCGGCGTGATGCGTTCGCAACCGGCGGGGATGAGGTTCGCCGGCACCTCGACCTCGCGCCTGCCGCCCACGGCGGCGGCCAGGGCCGCCAGGGTCGGCTGGCCGAACAATACGCGCACGTCGGCGCTGAGGTCGATCTGGCGCATGCGCTCGATCAGTTTCACCGCCAGCAGCGAGTGACCGCCCAGTTCGAAGAAGTGATCGTGACGACCGACCTGCTCCAGTTGCAGCAGGTCCTGCCAGATTCGCGCAATCGCCATTTCGGTGGCGCCTTCGGGCGCTTCGTAGCCACGGCTGGCCACCGCCGAGCGATCGGGCGCCGGCAACGCCTTGCGATCGAGCTTGCCGTTGGCGGTCAGCGGGAAGGTTTCCAGGCTGACGAAGGCGCTCGGCAGCATGTGTTCGGCCAGTGTCAGGCGCAATTGTTCACGCAGTTGCACGGCGTCCAGCTCGACGCCGGCGGCAGCGATGACATAGGCCACCAGGCGCCTGTCGCCCGGCTCGTCCTCGCGTACCAGTACCACGGCATCGCGAACGCCTTCGCAGGCGGCCAGTTGCGCTTCGATCTCGCCCAGCTCGATACGGAAACCGCGGATCTTCACCTGCTCGTCGTTACGGCCAAGGTACTCCAGGCTGCCGTCGACCAGCCAGCGAGCCAGGTCGCCGGTGCGATACAGGCGAGCGTTCGGCTCGTGGCTGAACGGGTTGGCAAGGAAACGCTCGGCACTGAGTTCGGCACGGTTCAGGTAGCCACGGGCGACCCCGGCCCCGCCGACATACAGTTCGCCGACCACGCCGGTCGGTACCGGTTCGCGACGGGCGTCGAGCACATAGAGTTGCAGGTCGGGAATGCGCTTGCCGATCGGGCTCGCCCCGACACGCTGGG
>NZ_AQOH01000222.1 GCF_000364705.1 Pseudomonas fuscovaginae SE-1
ATGGGCCTTGAGCTTGCTACCGATGATCGTGACATCACGGCCGCCATTGATGTTCATGGCGCCATCGGCGCCCTTGCTGGCATTGATGGTCAGGTCCTTGCCCGCGTCCACCACGGAGGCGACGTTGGTGCTGTCGTAGCTCTCGACCTGCTTGCTGCTGCTGCGCCCGAACGACCCTTTGCTCTTCTTCGAGTAGTAGTAGGAGCTTTCATCCTTCGCCGAGGCGATGGTCATGTCCTGGGCGGCGTCCAACTTGATATCACCACCGGCCGTGATCCGGCTGGCAATGACATCCAGGTCCTTCCCGGCGTCGATGGAAATGTCCCGGCCGGCCTTCAGTTCAGTGGACTGCTGGCTGACACTGCGGGTTTCCAGGGTTTTCTTCTTGCTGCGCGAAGCAAACTCGCTTTCATTCGCCGCAGACTCGAGATGAATGTCCTCACCGGCGGTAAGCGCCATGTCGCGCTTGCTTTCGAGCGTACCGGCAATCGCACTGATGTCGCGACCGGCGTTCACAGAAAGGTCCCGACCGGCACTGACCGTCGCGCCATGCTGGGCGATCTGCTGACTAAGGTACGAGCTGCCACGGGCATCGGTCGTGCGTTCGGCGATGGCATTGACGTTGACATCACGCCCCGCGCTCAACTTCATGTCCGCGCCGCTGCTGAGCACTGACCCGTTGCTGTTGATGTCCCGTCCGGCACCGATACTCAGGTTGTTGGACGCCTCGATGCGGGCCGCGTTGTCCAGGATGTCACGATGCTGGGTGCCGCCACCCAGGCTGGAGTCCAGGTGAGTGACGTCACGCTGGTTGAGCACATCACCGCGGCTTGCGCTCAGGCTGACGTCACGACCGGAAATGATGGAACCGGACTTGTTAACGATACTGTTGCCCGCCAACAGATCCAGGCGATTGCCCGCCTCGACAAGACCTGCGTTGGACAAATCATTGCCTGCGCTGGCCGACAGATTGTTGCTGGCGCGCAAGGTACCGCTGTTGCTCAGCTCCGTGCCCGCGATCAGCGTCACGTCAGAGCCCTGGATCAATGCCCCATTCGGCGCCAGGCGCCCCGTGGCCTGGGCCATGTACAGCACTGGCACCAGGACCTTCTCGCCATTCACTTCGTGCTCTTCGAGCCAGACGATGTCGTGAGTCAGCGCCGCGACCTGCTGGGAAGTCAGACTGACGCCGACCGACAGGTTGAGCGCCTGCTTGCTCTTGATGGCGTTGTCCATCAGGTACTTGTAGAGCGCCTCGTCCGACGTTTGCCCGTCGATGAAACGCTGCCCGGTGCGTGCAGTGACCGCCTGCTGGATCAGCTTCTGCTCATAGAAGCCGTCACCAAGGCGCTTGGCGCTCTCATCCGGGTTATAACCCAAACCTGCCAGCAGATAATCCGAGCTCATGAACTGCTTGAGGTCGGTCAACACCGG
>NZ_AQOH01000223.1 GCF_000364705.1 Pseudomonas fuscovaginae SE-1
AGATAATCCGAGCTCATGAACTGCTTGAGGTCGGTCAACACCGGGTTGGTTTCGATCAGGTACTTGTGGGGAGAAGAACGGCCAGAAGTATCTGGCAAACCGACGACCCGGTTGGCGCCCGCCCCTGGGACTGGAGCAATCGAGTCGGCTGGATTCGAAAGCGGAGCCGTAACATTGACCGTGCTGCCACTGACATTGGTGTCCGTCCCCTGGCGGGTCACCTGCTCGAACTGCGCCTTGCCCTGGGTAGCATCGGCGAGCAGGAGTGACCGCCCCTGAGCGTTATCCGTTGCCTGTTGGCG
>NZ_AQOH01000224.1 GCF_000364705.1 Pseudomonas fuscovaginae SE-1
GCCACCCTGCCCATTCAGACGGAACAGACCATTCTGCCCGGTAGGCAGGCTGAAGCCTGGCAATGCCAGCGGGTTGACCTGCTGCTGGGCCAGGTCAGGGGACAGTTGAGGGCTCAGCCTGATAACTACAGGCGCACCGGTACCACTGACCCGGGTTTCCTGAACCTGGTTTGACCCGGTGCTGATCGCGTAGTCCTGGTGGATGGCGCTGTTTTCCAGTTTCTGGGTAGCGGCGATCGAAACCTTACCGCCCGCCTGGATAATCGCACTGCGACCGGTACCAGCACCGTCCTTGGCAACTTCGACATCACTGGTCAGTGAGTACTGCTGCAACTGGCCTGGCAAGGCTACTAGGTTGTTACGGTCGTACGCCGACTGAGGAATGTTTTGGTAGGCATAACCCGTAAGTGTATTGTTTACAGCTGCTCCAGTAACGGTATCTGTCAGCTTGACGTACCTGATGGTTTCGCCGTCTCGCCCACCTTCACGTCGTGTGGCAGATGTTGGTACGGCCAGACTCAGCCCACCTGAGCCGTTGACATAGTAAACATACGGAAAGTTTGGATTGTTACGCTGATTGTACGCGACCACCCATGGCATCGAACGATTGGCCGTACCATCGGTAATTTCGTATGTCCGATAAACACGCGTACGCTCGATCGTGCCGCCCACGGCCCCGACGTTCTTCAGGTCATTTGCCTGAATATCGATATTGCCACCCGCACTTATCGTACTTTTGCTGTTGAGGATACTGCTGCCCTTGAAAGCGAAGTCTCCTCCCGCCGTCAATGTGGAGGAAGCACTGGTGTCGGTATCACGCCCCTCGAAGACCTCCCGCGCGACATAGTTGAGATCGTAATGATCACCCGAGCAGTCCAGGCACTGAACAGCGATGGCGCCTGAAACCAGCGTACGGCCCATGCTGAAGCTTTCCGTACGGTTCTCGAAGGTGGCCGCGTTAACTGTAAATTTTCCCGCGCTCTCCAATCCACCCGAGATATTGCTGACCTGGGTGGCTTGGGTTGCGCCGCCATATCCACCGATGCTGACCGCCCCCAAGGAATAGAGTTGCGCCGTGTGGTTGGTGAAGCTGTCAACTTGCAGGTTGCTGTCACCCGCACTGAAGATCAGGCCATTCTCGTTCAACAGGCTGGGAGTACTGAGGCGCAACGCAGCGTTGCTGCCCAAGGTTCCATAGTTGTTGATGGCTGCCGCAGTAACATCCAACCGGGCGGCTGACGTGATCCGACCCGAGTTGCCCAGTGCGCCTGCCACATTGATCGTGGTATCACCGCCGCCAGCAATGCTGCCGGCGCTGCCCAGGCTCACCGAAGCCGCGTTCAGCCCCAGCGTCCCCTGGCTGCTGTAGCGACCATTGCCCCCATAGCTGCCGCTCAGGTTCAAATTGGCCGTGCCATCACTGGCGATCAGGCCGTCGTTGTTCCAGTTGCCGCCGCTGCCGGTCAGGCTGTCGACAGCCAGCAGTTGCCCGTCGGCCGTCTGGTTCAGGGTGCCGATGTTCAGCGTCAGTCGACTGGCCTGCAGCACACTGCTGTTGGTCCAGTTGTCCGCCGTCAGGCTCAGGCCACCACGGGTGGTCACGGTGCCACCGGCGTTGAGCAGCTTGTCGGTGGCGATATCGAAGGTGCCGCTGCCCACATGCAGCAGGCTGCC
>NZ_AQOH01000225.1 GCF_000364705.1 Pseudomonas fuscovaginae SE-1
CAAATGAAGGGTTAAGTGGGTCAGTTTTAAGTCGGCGTTGACACTATGCCGCACGCTGCTATCGGTATGAACGACCGCAGGCAGGCCGCTATCGTGAATTCACTCAGTTGGGTCTGGAAATCCTTGGTCCGAACCCCGCAGAAGCATTGCGACGCAGTCAGAACCTCTGCACGGACTTTCTTGATTCACTGAACCTTGAGTATGAGCTCAACCTCGCAGTGAAACGCGGCCTGAGTTACTACCTGGGGGGCAACGGCTTCGAGGTGCGCTGCCCGGTGCTGGGGGCGCAGCAGCAAGTAGTCGGTGGCGGTGCCTACCGAGAAGGTGCCGGTTTCGGTATCGGACTGGAACGGCTGGCGTTGGCCCTGGAGGCGACTCGTAGTCGTTAACGATCAGCCATGTGATTGCTGATCATTTCCGGTGGAACGGAAGACCCAAGGGCCTGCTCAGGAAAACCCGCGCACTCAGCTCTGCTGAGTGCCCATGTACAGGTCGAAGTGCCTGATGTGGTCGTCGAGGTTGTCCTCGAGCATCAAGCGATACTGCTCGCAGAAATACTTGAGCATCGCCTCCCGCGCCTGGGCCATCTCCTCGCCGGACTTGAAGTTGCGCGCACTGACCCAGGCATTGAAGCGGGTGGTGCCGAACATCATCGAAGCGTTGACCTTGCCGAAGTTCTCGACCTGCTTGAGCTGCTCGTTGGACAGATTGATGTGCTCGTCCGCACGGTCATAGAAGGATTCATCGATGATTTCTGACATGACTGGTTGTCTCTGAATGAAAGCGGCCCATGGGAGCGCCTTTCCCGGCGCTTGTCCAGTGGCCTGTACGATGAATGGAATACTCAGACCCGGGTCCAGGGCTTTGCCATGAGGAGTCGTGGCAGGGCTACGGCGAGCAATGACAACGCAGCCTGGCGAAGCCATGGGCCCGGAGTCGGGTAAGCGAATTGGCCGCCCAGGCCACTAGGCTCTGTCTGAAAAATCTTGATACTCGGTGATGCTGCGTTGAAAACCGCCTCGGAATGCTCATTTACTCCAGTAAAGTCGGGCGCGACCCCGGCCGTTCCTCGGCGGTTTTCGCCTGGCCTGGCCTTCGTCTCAAGACTTTTCAGACAAAGCCTAGTCCCGCAGAAAATGTCCGGCAATCGTGCCCTGCAAAACCATCTCGACCTGCCCGCTGAGGATCACCCCGCCACGCCCATCCCACCTCACCCGCACCGTGCCACCGTCGCATTGCACCTCGACACTTTCGTCCAGCAGGCCACGACGAATACCGCCGACCACCGCGCCGCAGCAACACGAGCCCGAGCCCTGCGCGATGCCGGCACCCCGTTCCCAGATACGCAGGCGGATACGGCCACGGTCGATGACCTGAACGAAGTGCACGTTGGTCCTGTTCGGAAACAGCGGATCGGTTTCGATCCTCGGCCCCAACTCGGCCACATCGACCGCGGCGATGTCTTCGACAAAGAAGGTGCAATGGGGATTGCCCATGCTGCAGGCCACCGGGCTGCCGGCGATTGGCAGGGCCAGGGTGTCCATGGCCTCGGCCAGCGGCACCTCCTGCCAGGCCAGCGAAGGCTTGCCCATGTCCACCGAAATCGCTCCGCCCTCCTCGCGTACGCAGGTCAGCAGCCCACGCTTGCTCCTGAGCAGCACCGACGAGGTGCCCGCCTCGCGCATCAGCGTATCGGCCACGCCCCGGGTGGCACTGCCGCAGGTGTCGAGAGAGGAACCATCGGGGTTCCAGAACACCACGCGAGCCGCTGCATCCTCGCAGTCGAGCAGCACCGCCAACTGGTTGAAACCGATGCCGCGGTGGCGGTCGCCCAGGCGCCGGGCCACCTTGCTGGTGATCGGGTCTGCCTGGCCACGGCGGTCGATGATGACGAAGTCATCGCCATGGGCATGCATCTTCACAAAACTGAGGGTCATGCGCGCTCCTGTCGGTACTTGGCAAACGTCAAGCATAAGGGGGTGGCGAGCCGGCCGTCACGCTGCCGGACTACGGTTGGCCGAGCCCTGCTCCTCCAGCAGTTGCACGAACACCGACAAGTTCTGTGACACGGTGCCCCGCCGCCAGATCAGCCAGGTCTTCAGAAAGCGGAAGTCCGGCGACATCGGCCAGACACTGACGGTGCTGCAGCCCGGCATGCTTTCGAGCATGCTGCGCGGCATCATCGCCAGACCCGCGCCGGCGCTGACGCAGGCCAGCATGCCGTGGTACGACTCCATCTCGAAGATCTTGCCGGGTACCGCCGCATCGTGGCTGAACCAGCTCTCGAAGTGATGACGGTACGAGCAGTTGGCCCGAAAGGCGTAGATGCTTTCGCCATTCACATCGCCCCCCCGGGTGATCGGCGCATGCTGCAGGGGCGCGATGATCACCATCTCTTCATCGAACACCGGCACCCCTTCCAGAGTCGGGTGCAGGATCGGCCCATCGACGAATGCCGCCACCAGCCGCCCGGACAGCACACCTTCGATCATGGTACCGGAGGGACCGGTGGACAGGTCCAGTTCGACCTTGGCGTATTGCTGGTTGTAGGCCGCCAGCAGCGCGGGGATGCGCACCGCCGCCGTGCTCTCCAGCGAGCCGAGAGCGAACGGGCCCTGGGGTTCTTCCCCGGACACCGTCAGCCGTGCTTGCGCCACCAGGTCGAGAATGCGCCGCGCATAGTCAAGAAAGCTCCAACCCGCCGGAGAAAGGCGCAGGCGACTCTTTTCGCGGATGAACAGTTCCACCCCGAGGTCCTGCTCCAACTGCTTGATACGGGTGGTGAGGTTCGACGGCACCCGATGAATGAGTTGCGCCGCTGCGCTGATGCTGCCCTGCTCGGCAACGGTCTTGAAGATTTCCAGCTGAACCAGATCCACGCCATTCTCCAATCATGAATGATTTACTCAATATTATTCAGTTTCCATAAAAACAACAGCCCCGTAATCTGGCGCCATACCCCACCCAGCAGGACGGTGCCTGATGACTGTGTCGAACCAGACCCACGCGATTTCGATCAACCCCTTCAATGGCCAGCAGATCGGCCACTACGCCTATGAGTCCGCCGAACAACTCGACGCAGCGCTGGCTCGCGCCGCCAAGGGCTACGCCGGCTGGCGCCGGACCCGCGTCGCCCAGCGTGCGCAACGGATGGTCGCTCTGGCCGGGGCCCTGCGTGACAACGCCAGCCGAATGGCCGAAATGATCAGCCTGGAAATGGGCAAGCCGATCACCCAGGCCCGTGGCGAAATCGAGAAATGCGCCCAGCTCTGCGAGTGGTACGCCGAGCAGGGTCCGGCCATGCTCGCGCCCGAGCCGACCCAGGTGAACAACGGCAGCGCCCGTATCGAGTACCGCCCACTGGGACCGATCCTGGCGGTGATGCCGTGGAACTTCCCGGTCTGGCAGGTGCTGCGCGGCACGGTGCCGACCCTGCTGGCCGGCAACACCTACGTGCTCAAGCACGCCCCGAACGTGATGGGCAGCGCCTACCTGCTGCTCGATGCGTTCAAACGCGCCGGTTTCCCGGAGGGCGTCTTCGAGGTGATCAACGTCACCCCGGACGGTGTCTCCAGAGCCATCGCCGACCCGCGCATTGCCGCCGTGACCCTGACCGGCAGCGTGCGCGCCGGCACCGCCATCGGCTCGCAGGCCGGTGCGGCGCTGAAGAAATGCGTACTGGAACTGGGCGGCTCCGACCCTTTCATCGTGCTCAATGACGCCGACCTCGACGCGGCGGTCCAGGCCGCCGTGATCGGTCGCTACCAGAACACCGGGCAGGTCTGCGCGGCAGCCAAGCGCCTGATCGTCGAGCAAGGGGTGGTCGAGGAGTTCACCCGCAAGTTCGTCGAAGCCACCCGAAAACTGGCGGTGGGCGACCCGCTGTCGGCCGACACCTATATCGGCCCGATGGCCCGTTTCGACCTGCGCGACGAGCTGGACCAGCAGGTCCAGGCGACCCTGGCCGAAGGCGCGACCCTGCTGCTGGGCGGCAGGAAGGCCGAAGGCGACGGTAACTTCTACGAGCCTACCGTACTGGGCGGTGTCACCGACCGGATGACCTCGTTCAAGCAGGAGCTGTTCGGCCCGGTGGCGTCGATCATCACCGCCCGTGACGCCCGTCATGCCGTGGAGTTGGCCAACGACAGCGAGTTCGGCCTGACCTCGACTGTCTACACCGCCAACGTCGACCTGGCACAGCAGATGGCCGATCAGCTGGAAACCGGTGGTGTGTTCATCAACGGCTACAGCGCCTCGGACCCACGCGTGGCCTTCGGCGGCGTGAAGAAGAGCGGCTTTGGTCGCGAACTGTCGCACTTCGGCGTGCGCGAGTTCTGCAATGCCCAGACCGTCTGGCTGGATCGCAACTGAGCCGCGCCGGCCTCACGGGCACCCCCTGTGGCGAGCGGGCTTGCCCGCGCTCGGCTGCACCGCAGCCGCAAAACCAGCCGCTTCGGTCTTTCTGATAGGCCGAGGCGGCTGGTTATGGGGGCGCTTGGCACCCCAGCGCGGGCAAGCCCGTTCGCCACAGGTGCCGTCCCCCCAAAAACACCATCTGATCCGTATTTTTCTTCACCACCTGAATCTGTATCGGGATCAGATTTCCTCCGACAATAAGTCACCGCCCGGCGTCCCGGGTCGCGTTCGAGGGGAGAGTTCGATATGACTGGATTTTCGCTGCACCGCAATTCCTTGGCTCAGGAGGCCTGAAATCATGGGCAAGATGGCAATTTTCCTTGGCGGTTTCCTGCTACTGACCATCGCGATCGGCTTGCTGGGCACCATCTCGCCGACCTGACGGCGGACGATGATGCTCCCCGGGCCTCGTATGGGCCGCCCCCCGGGGAGCGTCGCGGGTCAATCCGGGGCAGTGCTCCCGATCCTCGAAACAACCGGCCCCTTCACTACGGATGAGGGGGCGACTGCGTTGTTGTCAGTTCGACGATCCACGGCTCGAACCGTTGCCCGAAGGCCACCGTCGCATTGAAGCCGAAAGCGTCACTTTCCCGGTCCTCGTAGCGTTGTCCCTTGATCTGTTGCCGTATGGGCCCAAGCTTTTTGCTGAAAGCCGCAGGCACGTTGATCTTTTGCGCATCGACCTCGGTGACCCGCCCCGTCAGCAGCCGTGGCCGGCTCTCGGTGCTGTCGAGCACCAAAGGCTCGATCCTGCCGGGGATGATCAGGTATTGACGGGTATCCGGGTACTTCGCCCGCAAGGCCTGGGCATCCCGACCCGCATCGATCAGGAACAGGCGACTGTTGCCATTCAATTCGAAGGCCAGCGACCGGCTGGCTGCCTCCAGGGTGTTTTTCGAGACACCTTTCTGCGCTTCCCGCGCCTCGTATGCCCGAGCCTTTTCGAGGGCTCGCCGATAGGCAGGGCCATTGAACTCGAAAGCCAGGAATACCGGCCGGGAAAACCGTTTGGTGTCGCGGCTGCTCCTGTACTGCGTCTCGTAGGGTTTGGAGACATCGAAACCCAGGCTCGCCAGCTTGTCCTTGTCCAGCCAGAGGGTTACATCGCCCGGGTCGGAATAGGCGTTCTCGTAGGGGTGCAAACCCCGTAGGCGCAAGTTCAGCGACAGGCCGCTGTTGTCAGCATCCTGGCCGTAGGGCAACTGCAGCTCGCGCTGGGACAGATTCAATTGCGCCTGGGGTGTTCCACCACGGTTATGGGCCACTCCCGACAGTACGACAGCATGAGTCACCAGAATCAGCGCCACGCCGAAAAACAGGGAGTGTCTGTTGCTCCAGACCATCATTGGACACCTCCGGCCTGCGGCGCCCTCAGTTTCTTGAGCACGACCAGCACCAGTACAGCCGCCAGGCCAACCAGGAAGAAGAACAGGTACTTGGGCAAGATCTCCCACCACCAGTCATAGAATCTGGTGAACAGCAAGATCACGAAGAAGGTCACGCCGGTGTTGACCACCTCCGACCAATGCCAACGTACGCCGAGCCAGATCGCAGCGGCGCTGAGCAGGAAACCCGCCACCTGATAGCCCTGTTCAATCCGCTTGGGATCGAACGCCAGATAGCTGCCCTCTCCCCAATTGGCCAGGACTAGCACCGGCACCAGCAGGGCCAGGAGCGCGGACACCCGGTAGGTCATGGCGAAGCCGGGGAAGCGCTTGTGCGGCATGAAGCGCGAGGCCAGAGCGAGCAACACGGCGGCCGGAAAGAAGTTCTCCGGACTTTCGCCCAGGTCCAGCCAGTACATCCCCGACCAGGTCCCCACCCGCGCGGCGACAAAGCCGGCCAGGCAGAGAATCGCCGCCAACAACAGCAGGCGCAGGTTGCAGCGGTAGGCAAGCAACAGGGCGAACATGCCCCAGGCGACGAAGGCCTTGTCGGACGGGGTGATGTTGAAGATCTGCCCCAGCATGCTGATATCGAGAACGAAGCAGGCAAACGCCACCAGGGCCGCCAGCTTGGTGAAATAGCCGGTGCTGTCGCGCCCCTGCAGCCACATCGTGGCGATGAAGGTCACCAGCGGCGCCAGCAGCAACGTGGTGACCTGGGCCACGGTCGAGAACGTGCCCCAGAAACGATAGAAGAGAAAGAACACGCTCGCCGCCAGGGCCAGCGCACCGAGAAACGAGGCGATGCGCATGCCCATCGACAGCTGCCGGGACCCGGTGGTCAGGTCGATATCGAAGGCATCGCGGTAGCTGGCGAGCAGAGTCTGGTGATGACGGGCCAGCGCACGCTGCTGTTCGGCGCGGAGTCGCAGCACGCCTTCGCGTTCGAGCCGGTCCAATTCCAGCTGGAACACGCGTATATCATCGGCGCGCTGCTGGGCTTCTGTCTGGGTCAGTACATTCATCGGGCAATCCATTGACCGGGGGCGAGTCCGAAAGAGCGCTCGCCTCCCCGGGTGTGAATGCTATGCCCAAGCCCTCTTCTGTGCGACCCATTTGTACAGTTGATGCCGTTGACGGGTACGCGGCTGTGCGGCCCTCAGGCCAGTTCGGCACGCAGTTGGCGGGCTGCGCTGACCATGTTCACCAGCGCCGCTTCGGTCTCCGGCCAGCCGCGGGTTTTCAGGCCGCAGTCCGGGTTGACCCACAGGCGCTCGACAGGAATCCGCCGGGCCGCCTTGCGCAACAGGTTGGCCATCTCGGTGGCATCCGGCACCCGTGGCGAGTGGATGTCGTAGACCCCCGGTCCGATTTCGTTCGGGTAGGCGAACGCTTCGAAGGCCTCCAGCAACTCCATGTCCGAACGCGAAGTCTCGATGGTGATGACGTCGGCATCCATCGCCGCGATGGACTCGATCACATCGTTGAACTCGCTGTAGCACATGTGGGTGTGGATCTGGGTTTCGTCACGCACGCCCGAGGCGCACAGGCGGAAGGCCTCGGTGGCCCAGTCGAGGTAGTGCTGCCACTGGGCCTGGCGCAGTGGCAGGCCTTCGCGGAAGGCGGCTTCGTCGATCTGCACGATGCGGATGCCGGCCGCCTCTAGGTCCACCACCTCGTCACGGATCGCCAAGGCCAGTTGGCGGGCCTGCACCTCGCGGGTCACGTCTTCACGCGGGAACGACCACATCAGCATCGTCACCGGCCCGGTCAGCATGCCCTTCATCACCTTGTCGGTGAGCCCCTGGGCGTACCTGATCCACTCCACGGTCATGGCTTGCGGACGGCTCAGGTCACCGAAGATCACCGCCGGCTTCACGCAGCGCGAACCATAGCTCTGCACCCAGCCGAAACGGGTGAATGCGTAGCCATCCAGTTGCTCGGCGAAGTACTCGACCATGTCGTTGCGCTCGGCCTCACCGTGCACCAGCACGTCCAGCCCAAGGTTTTCCTGGATCTGCACGGCATGGCGGATCTCGCTGTGCATCGCCTCGATGTAGTCGGACTCGGTCAACCTGCCCTGCCTGAACGACTGGCGGGCCAGGCGAATCGCGGCGGTCTGCGGGAAGGAGCCGATGGTGGTGGTCGGGAACAACGGCAGCTTGAGCCCGGCACGCTGTTTCTCGATCCGATTGGCAAACGGCGACTGGCGCTGGCTGTCCCTGGCCGTGATGGCCGCCACGCGAGCCTGCACCGCTGGCTTGTGAATGCGTGGCGATGCCGCGCGGCTGGCCTGTACGGCCCGGCTTTCAGCCAGGGCCTGCCGCACCTCGGCCACGCGCGGTTCGCGCACGGCACGCGCCAGCACCGCCACCTCTTCACACTTCTGCACGGCAAAGGCCAGCCAGCTCTTGAGTTCGGTATCGAGCTTGTCTTCACGCGCCAGATCGACCGGGCTGTGCAGCAGCGAGCAGGATGGCGCCACCCACAGGCGGTCGCCTAAACGCTCATGAGCATGCTGCAGCACGGCCAGGACCTTTTCCAGATCGCAACGCCAGACATTCCGGCCATTGACCACGCCCAGAGACAGGACCTTGTAGGCCGGCAGGCGGTCGAGAATGGTCGGGTACTGGTCGGGCGCCCGAACCAGGTCGATGTGCAAGCCATCGACCGGCAGATTGGCCGCCAGGCCGAGGTTCTCTTCCAGGCCGCCGAAGTAGGTGGCCACCAGTTTCTTCAGCGGATCACGCTGAATCAGGTTGTAGGCGCGCTCGAAGGCATTCTTCCACTCTTGCGGCAGGTCGAGGGCCAGGATCGGCTCGTCGATCTGCACCCACTCCACACCCTGCTCGGCCAGGCGCTGGAAGATCTGGCCGTACAGCGGCAGCAGGCGATCCAGCAGGTCGAGCCTGTCGAACTCTTCCCCCTTGGCCTTGCCCAGCCACAGATAGGTCAGCGGGCCAATCACCACCGGCTTGACCGGATGGCCCAGGGCACGGGCTTCGGCCACCTCTTCGAACAATTGCTCCCAACCCAGCTGGAACGGCTGGTCGACGCTGAACTCCGGGACCAGGTAGTGGTAGTTGGTGTCGAACCACTTGGTCATTTCCTGGGCGTGGGCACCGCCACAGCAGTTGTCGCTGACACCACGCGCCATGCCGAACAGGGTCTGCAGGGTAGCCTTGCCATCGTGGGGGCGGAAACGCTCGGGGATCACGCCGAACATCAGCGAGTGGGTCAGCACCTGGTCGTACCAGGCGAAATCGCCGACTGGCAGCAGTTCGATACCGGCGTTCTTCTGCAGGTCCCAATGGACCTTGCGCAGCTCGGCACCGACGGCGCGCAGGCCGGCCTCATTGAGTTCACCCTTCCAGAAGGCTTCCTGTGCCTTCTTCAGTTCGCGATCGCGGCCAATGCGCGGAAATCCAAGGGAATGGGCCAAAGCCATGACAAAAACTCCTGTGTGTTGATGGGAGCCATTGTCGGTATTCGATACCTATTGAGACAAACTCATTTTAATCTTGATGATCACCAGTTTTATTCATGTTTCATCCGGACTTCCCGAAAACCGTACGGCCCATCCTGGATAGCACCGACAGCGTGCCCAGAGCCCATCGCCATAAAGACGCCTCGGTCTCCATCGTTCTGTAGGATGGCGCGCTTTTGTCGTCCGGATCGTGCCGACAGCGCCTCGGTCGCCGGTTTCGACAGTGCTCCGCTGCGCGACAGCCTGTCCGGCGACTACGCCCTGCCCTGGCTCGATGGCCTGGCGCTGCTCGGCGGGGTCGAAACCGGCGCCTACGCGATCTTCAACGTCGGCAGCCGCTACAGCACCCGTATCGACGGTTACGACACGGTGTTCCGGCTGACCGTGAACAACCTGTTCGACAAGCGCTACTGACGCGATGTCGGCGAGTACATGGGCGACGACTACCTGTTCCAGGGCGCACCGCTGACGGCGCGCTTGAGTGCCTCAGTCAATTTTTGAAGACATGAGGCTCAGGGCGTGCCGTTGCGGCCATGCAGGCGGAAACCGGCACGTTGGCTCAGGCGTTCGTAATAGGCACTGACCGCGGGGAAGTCCGGGTGCTCCAGAGGGGTTTCGAACCAGCGGTTCACCGACAACCCGATCGGGATATCCGCCAGGGTGAACTCGTGGCCGCTGACATACGCGCCCGTCGTATCGAGCTGCCGATCCAGGATCGCCAGGTGCCTGGACCACTGCCGGCAACCTTCCGCCAGCGCTTGCGGGTCCTGATGGGCGGCACTTTTGCGGACCAGCGCCATGAAGGCATAGCCCCAGGACTTGTTGAAGTCGGTGGCCTGCCAGTCCATCCACTGATCGACCCGGGCACGGGCCCTGGCCTCTGCCGGATACAGGTGCAAGGCGTTGGCCCGGTTCGCCAGGTACCGGATGATGGTGTTCGATTCCCACAACACGAAACCGTCGTCATCGATCACCGGCACCATCGCATTGGGGTTGAGCGCGGTGAATTCGGCGGTGTCGGTTTCCCTGAAGCCCGCGCCCCAGTCCTGCCGTTCGAAAGGGATCTGCAACTCGGCACAGGTCCAGAGCACCTTGCGCACATTGATCGATGAAGCCTTACCCAGGATTTTCAGCATCTCATCTCCTTATGATCGGGGAACACGCGTTCCATTGGTGTCGATATTGCCTGCGCCAGGGCGAAACATTAAACGAGAGCGATCATTCAACTCAAGATTTGTTTAAAAGTGTTGCCTGGAACTCGTCGAAAGTCTATTTTGTTGGCTCTGCGCAGGATTCTCACGTAGTCCTCCCACTCAAATTCAAACACCAACTCAAAGAAAGCTCAGACCTGCCATCTTATTCATCTCCGAACTCCACTGCTCGGTGGACCAGCCCTGCCCGAAAGGACAGGTATACAAGGCTGGATGCTTGGTTTTAAATCCAACGCAATGTAACCGCCGACACTCATCAGGCTGTGTACGAAATTGTTTGAAATACAGGATAGGCAATGCAAAGAGCGGCGAGGAACGTCCGCGGTCGCGCCCGCCTTGACTGGCTGTCAATGAGCATCCCGAGCCGTTTTCAACGCCACACAACCAAGTTTCATGCAATTTCGTACATAGCCTGAGCATGCGCACAACCAACTAGTAGCCAGCGGCACTTACTTTCCCATAAGCAACAACCCATGACAGGAGTTCGATCAATGCAGCTCGCTATCTTTCAAGTTGATGCCTTTGCTTCCCAGGCCTTTGCCGGCAACCCTGCGGCTGTTTGTCCGCTGGATCACTGGCTGGCCGATGAACAACTACAGGCCATTGCCGCGGAAAACAATCTTTCCGAAACCGCCTACTTCGTCAGGCAAGGCGATCTTTATGAACTGCGCTGGTTTACCCCGCTGGTCGAAGTTGAGTTGTGCGGGCATGCGACATTGGCGGCTGCCTGGGTCATCCTCAACAAGCTGGGCGTCGATGCGCAAGTCCTGCGGTTTTCGACCCGTAGCGGAGAACTGCGGGTTCGTCGCTCCGGTAGCGGGCTGACCATGGATTTCCCGGCGAAAACCGCCAAGCCCTGCCCCCCCCCAGCGGATCTGCTGCCCGCACTGGGCCTGGATTCGGCGGACGTCTACGCCACGGACGACTTCATTGTCGTGGTGCCTGACGAAAAGATCGTGGCAAAGCTGAAACCCGACTTCGCCCGTCTGAAGGGCCTGCCATTGCGGGGTGTCGCCGTGACAGCCCAAGGTAGCGAGTTCGATTTCGTCTCGCGCTGGTTCGGCCCGAATGTCGGGGTCAACGAAGATCCGGTCACGGGATCGGCTCACACTTCGCTGATGCCGTACTGGGCAGGTGTATTGGATAAACCGGTACTGACGGCACAACAAGGCGGACTGCGCAAAGGCCAGTTGCGCTGCGAGATGGCTGGCGACCGTGTGCTGATAACCGGCGAATCGGTGTTGTACATGGTTGGCGAAATCAGCCTCTAAGGGACTGCAGCCTGGACTGCGCTTGGGAAATACGCGGGTGTACTTCCCAAGCAATCGATCTGGATTCCCCGCCAGAGATTCAGTTACGGCGCTTGATCAATGAAGCATGCCCAGGGCATAGGCTTTCATCGCCGCTTCCACCTTGTTGCTGGAGTGCAGCTTGCGCATGGCATTGACCAGGTGGAACTTCACCGTTCTTTCGTCAATGGACAAGATCTGCCCGGTTTCCGAATAGGTCTTGCCCGTTGCCGACCACTTCAGGGTTTCCACTTCCCTGGCCGTGAGGGACGCACCAATTTCGGGGATATAGCTGGGTGCAATGAAGTCGAGCATGGTGGAATGTGCAATATGGGCGATCCAGACCAGCTTGGCTTCCTTCTCGTTGAACTCCAATGGACTGATCGGGCTGGCTGACCTGACCAGAGAGAGCATGCCGATGGTGTCGTGCTTCGCCCGCGATGGCGTGCACCAGCCATGGACCAGCCGATAATGCCTGGCATCCTCCCAGAAATGACGATGTTCGGTAAATGCTTCAGCGGACCAGCAAAGTGGTCGATGCTCGGTCAGGCCATGTTTCACCGTCGGATCGATACCGAAGTAATTGTTATCTATATAAGTACTCTCCCACGCTGGAGAGTAATTGGATGACAAGTGAAATTTCGGACTGGAAATAGGTAATGGAAAACGAATCCCCAACGAGTACTGGTCAAACTCGAAAGAGCGAATGACCAACTCAAGCAATGCCAGGAATTCTTCTTTTGTTTTCGCCTCGGCAAACAGCGAAAGATAGTGTTCACGCCAATCGGACATAGGTATTCACCATTAGTGAGGGTGCAAGGGATAGTCCCGACTCCAATATTCTGAAGTTTGGATGCCAGGACGGGCGGGGAATCTATTTGAAAAAACAAAACCAACAATCAAGCAGAGTAATTCAGATGCAATCGCTAGCCCCAGACCAGCTGGTACGCCTGTCTTATCCGGAGTTGATTGGCTTGTCATTCCAGCCTTGTCTGGCCTGGATCGACACTAGCCTGACTGCCGAATTAAAAGAATTCGGACTGCCTGTTGCCTATGCTGGATACAGTGAGTGGGAGTGCCAGGACTCCGCACCAAAACTGAGCATTAGTTGGAATTGGTTCAAGGAAGCTTTTTCTGGAAAAGTCCTTATAGCACCGGGTGGAATCAGTTGCAACATGATGTTACGTTCACCCCGTGGTTATGATCTAGGAAGCGATATGACACAACAACTGCTCTTTATCTGGATATCCAGACAAGGGCTGCAGTGCCGGCTGCCGGCCAGCTTAATAATCGAGTTCGACAGTTGATCCTGATCATGCCGGCGCAACATCCAATGATGCACTGTATTGGCCTGCAGAAAATATGACAGCACCTTAAAGAGGCAGCGAAGATGGCACTTTAGAAGCTGCCCTTTTGGGCAGCTATTCTTTTGCGCAGCCATGACTTCTAATTCGCGGAACTGGATTGGAAGCTGGTGCGGAATGCTGAATATAATAAATGGAACAGCGCGACAACTCCCTTCCGAGCTCATCGCCGGGCTCGGGTTATTTCGCTACAGAATCTTCGTCGAGAAAATGGGTTGGCCTCTAAAATGCGAGGAAGGCCTGGAGTCCGACGAGTTCGATGGCGAAGACACCTACTATGTTATCGCTCGAGACAACCACGGCAATGTGTGCGGCTGCGCCCGCATGCTGTCGACGAGCAGAAACTATCTTCTTGAGCAGATTTTCCCAGGTTTGATGGGCGACATACCGCTACCCAAGTCAAACGACATCTGGGAACTTTCCCGCTTTGCCGTCAATTCATCAGGCGGCGACGCCTCGACAGCCGACCATTGGTTGGATACATGCCGATTGGTCAAGCAGGTCGTTAGGGTCGCACAAGACCATGGCGTCAGGCGCCTCATCGCCTTTTCCGCTGTCGGCAACGAACGCTTGCTCAGAAGAATGGGAGCGGATGTGCACCGTGTGTCCAGCGCCCAGTTGATTGATGGAAAACCCGTAGTTGCGTTCTGGATCGAGATTAACGAGAAAACGATAAAAGCCTTGTCTGCTTATTAAGCGGGACGCTGGATGACTATATAAAACCTAGATTAAAGGACTAACCATGATTCTCTATCTGATAGGCGTGGCCCTGGCAGTACTGGTTCTCGAACACATCATTCCAGGATGGAAGTTGCCCAAGGTCAGTACCTGGTTCTTCAGGTCCATGACGCTCAACATCATTCAGATCGCGGTGGCACTGCTGGCCGGGGTCTCATGGAACAAATGGATGCAGGGCCACAGCCTGTTCCATATTTCCGAAAACCTCAGCCCGCTCGCGGCAGGTTTCGTCGCGTACTTCATCAATACCTTCGTGACCTACTGGTGGCACCGCTGGCGTCACGCCAACAACACCCTGTGGCGCCTGTTCCACCAGATTCACCATGCCCCGCAGCGAATCGAGGTCTTCACCTCGTTCTACAAGCACCCCACGGAAATGGTCTTCAACTCGATGCTGGGCAGCGCCGTGGCCTACGTGCTGCTGGGCATCAGTGTCGAGGCCGGTGCCTTCTACGTGATGTTCGCGGCACTGGGCGAGATGTTCTATCACGCCAACATCCGCACCCCGCACTGGCTCGGCTACTTCTTCCAGCGCCCGGAAATGCACAGGGTCCATCACCAGCGTGATCGCCACGAGTGCAACTACAGCGACTTTCCGATCTGGGACATGCTGTTCGGCACCTTCGAGAACCCCAAGGAAAACTTCGCTCCCCAGGGTTTTTCCGACAACAAGGAAAACCGTTTCCTCGACATGCTGCTGTTCAAGGATGTTCATGAAGCGCCGGCAGTCATGAAAACACCTGAAAGTGCCAACCAAGAGCCACTGGTCAAACGCGGGTAATTGATATGTTCTTGAATATTGATTCACGCCTGAGTCGCGACCTGTTGAAGTGCATCAATTCCGGAATTCCCCATGACGCATTGAATGTGCCCAAGGAGCCGGAGTTCCTTCCGAGAAGGATCGAGGCCCTGCGCAACCAGTACACCGAGCTGCGCAAGTCCTTCGGCAACAAGACACTGCCGGTGAGCAACTACCTGTTCTACATGATGCTCAAGGACAAGTATTCAGAGTTCGACTTCGAGCTGCCGAAGAATTCCAAGGCACGGGTGCTGACCAATATCCATGTGTTCAAGACCAAGGGGCGCATACCTTCGATAGCAGCGTTGCTGCTGTCTGACGAACATGCCGCCAAGTCTTTCGTGGAACTCAAGTACACGAATGTCGAGCACATCGAACGGTACGGCTCGGCCCTGACGCAGTTGCTGACCGACGGCGGTTTGATGCCGCCGACGCAGACCGCGATGGAAGGCATCGTGGCCCAGATCAACCGCAGCAAGTCACTGGGCCGGCGGTTGACCATCGTCAGCGCGATCTGCCCGGACTATTCCTATGTCACGGATGCCGAAGGCAAGCCCCGGTATACCTTTACCCATGTGGGGGCCAAGCCCGGATTGGCGGGAGACAAGCTGCTCAAGGTGGACGGCGCCCTGGCCGAGTTCGCGGGCGCGGTGGGTGTGCCCCTGGAGCACAAGCTGTTCGGCGGCGAGTTCGAGTACATCTCGTTCAACCGGAACGCGAATTCGGCCAGCGCCCGCGATGAATTTCTCGACAAGGTCTATCAGCAATTATCGACCATCGGCAATCAACTAACCGCACCGGCAGTCACCGGTTCGTTTTTTGAACTTTGCGGTGATGAACAGGGTTGGCATGAGCGCCATCAGGCCATTCTGCAGCGGCTGCGCTCGGGGGACTATGGCCAGACCGGCCTGGATCACGGGCAGATGGAGGAGATCTTCGAATCCAGGCGCCCCCTGTATTCGAAGTGGTTCGTCGGCCAGAGTGACGAAATCATCTGGAACAACTTCCTCTCGCAAGCCGCTGAATATGCCCTGATGGGCGGAATATTCCTGGAGGCCTATCAGGACTTCGTGGTCCTGGCTGTCGACCATTACAAGATGGAACCCTTCTATTCCTTCTTCGGCCCGGTCGCTGTCTTGTATGTGAAAACGGATTATCTATAGGCGATGTAGGGATACTGCCAATATGAAACAGGAACTCTTCAGTACACGCTACACGAAATACGGGCATGGTATCGATGTCCGCGCGACCTACGGGCACTTGCCACTCCAGGCCTTCTGGACCTGGGTGACGGGCAAGTCCGGCAACAAGAATCCACCGAAAGGCCCCAAGGAAACGCTGTTGAAACCCTGGCAACTGTTTCTGCAGATCAGCTGGGGGTACGCAGTGTTCATCGCCGCGGTTCTGCTCGGCAACGAACTGTTGCAAGCGGATCTTCACTGGGCGACCAAACTGCTGCTGTCGATTCCCATGATCTGCATGGTGGTCAACCGTCAGCGGGGACTTCTGCATACCTTCCACTACACCATCCATGGTGCCGGTATCGCCAACAGGCGGCTGGCCAAGTTTGTCTGCAAGTGGGTGCTGTCGATGCCCATCGTGCATACCCCGTGGAACAACTACATGAAACTTCATGTCAGTGAACACCACAGCGTCAATACCTTTTGCACGGACAAGGATGTCGACCTGCAGTTCATGGCCGCCCATGGTTTCTACAAAGGCATGAGCGAAACCGAGTATTGGACCAAGCTGGTCCTGGCACCGTTTCATCCGATGCGCATCTATGAGCACATCAAGTTCAGGCTCGAGGTCAACTTCGTCAAGACCGACCGACATGAAAAGATCAGCCGCGCGGTCTACTGGGCGTTGCTGCTGACCGGTGTCTACCTGTCCGGCTACATGCTGCCCTTTGCCGTGTTCTATCTGATGCCGATCTTCCTGGTGACGCAGTTCTCGTCCTGGATCCAGCACGTCACCGAACACCTGTGGTTTGCGCAAAACACCCGGGGGTTGCCCAAGTACATCTTCTACGGATCGCTGAGCTGGGGTCGCTTCTTCGGACGCCCCTACCCCGTCAACCACACCGGCTGGGCCTTCACCTGGCGGGTGGTGAAGTGGGGCCTGGCCGTCGTCTTCATCGATATTCCCCTGCGGGTCTTCTCCTTCATGCAGGACCTGCCGAGCCATGACTTTCACCATCGCAACCCCGGGGTGAACTTCTGGAGCATCGCCCCGGAAAGAGCGGCCAACGAATCGCTGGCATCGCGATTCGGCCCGATGACCGAGACCTGGAGCATGACCGAGAGTTTCCTGATCCTGCGCGACCATCTTTGCCGGGATGAAAGCGATCCCTTCGGGATCAGCGCCTGGTACGAAGCCAACAAGCAGCACCTGGAGACAAAGACCGCGCGCAAGGCGTCAGCGGTGGAAGCCGAAGTTCAATAACCACTCATAACGAAGGAACGTGAAATGAACACTGTCGAAGTCGCAAAGAAAGAATTGGCAAACAACGGCTCTTTTTACTCCAAATCCACAGACTTTCTGTACAGCCAGCATGACTGGGAGGCAATCAATGCCATCCTGGCCCACCCGTCGCTGCCATGGGAGCAGGTGTATATCGGTGACGCCGACGAGCTCAACGACCTGACGGTCGCCCGTTTCATGACCGACGTCGAACGGCCGACTCGCGTCAACCAGCCGCTCGCCGATCAGATGATTTCGCTGGTGTGCAACGACAAGTTGCTGAGTTTCGTCTCCCGGCTGCTCGATGGCGACGAGTTCTACATCCGGCGCATGCAGGTCAACAAGATGAAGGACGGCTCCTTCATCGGCAAACACCTGGATATCGATAGCAACCCCGACTACCTGTATTCGATCGTCCTGCAACTGGGCACACACTTCGCCGGTGGCGAGTTCCTGATTTTCAACAAACAGGACGAACAGGTGAATCTGATCCGCCCCGAGTTGCGGTCCCTGGTGATCACCGATTGCTCCTTCCCCCACCAGGTCGAAGCCGTCACCGAGGGTGAACGGGTATCGCTGGTGTTTTTCGTGAGCAAGTACGCAGAGAAGAATCGTCGGGTGGCGTGATTTCACTGGTCCGGGAAGTGGGATGTCATGAAAACATCGGTAAAAATCATACTCTATGGTGTATTCGGCACGTTCGCCGTCGCCATCGCCGGCGTGATGTATGTGTTGCACAACATCACGCTGTCCAATGTGTTCGAGACCGGCGTCATGGCGGTACCCAAGGGTATCTCCGATAAAGGCAGTATCGCCTGGGACGCCAACGCCGTTGCGCACATCAAGGCCGCCAACGAGCGCGATGCGTATTTCCTGCTGGGCTACAGCCATGCCCGTGATCGGTTGTGGCAGATGCAGTTCAGCCGCAACTACGCCAGCGGCACCCTGTCGGAGACCTTCGGCACCTCGACGGTGGAGATGGATAAATTTGCCCGGACGCTGGGCTTCAGGAAAAACGCCGAGTTGATCGTTCAGCAACTCAAGCCGCAGACCCAGGACATCCTGCGCAGCTACAGCGACGGGGTGAATTTCTTCATCGACAAGTTTGGCGATCGTCTGCCGGTCGAGTTTTCCCTGACCCGCTCGCCGGCGCCCCGGCACTGGGAGCCTTCGGACTCCGTGGCACTGCACCTGCTGTTTTCGTGGACCCTGAGCTCCAACCTCGGCATGCAGTTGCAACGCCTGTCGCTGTCGAAAAACCTCAGCGTCGCGCAGATCAACGAGGTGTTCGCCCCCTACCCGGACAGTACGCCGGTCAAGACGCGGGACTATGCCGCACTGTACAAGAACCTGGACGCGGCCGGCACGGGCCTGGCCCTGCTGGACAAGCTGCCACCCTCGAACGTCGAGGGCGTCGGCTCGAACAACTGGGTGATTGCCGGCGACCATACCGTATCGGGCAAGCCGATCCTGGCCAACGATCCGCACCTGCGCCTGACCAACCCGGCGCTGTTCTACCTGGCGGCCCTGGAGACGCCCGACTCGGCGCTGGTGGGAGCCACGTATGCCGGGGCGCCCCTGTTCGTGATCGGACACAACAGGAAGATCGCCTGGGGCTATACCAACACCGGCTCGTCCGTCCAGGATGCGTACCTGGAGAAGCTGAATCCGTCGGACAGCAATCTCTACCTGTCCTCCGACTCGACCTACCAGCCATTCCGCGTGGTGCAGGAGCAGATCAACGTCAAGGGGGCGGCACCGATTACCCTGCCGGTGCGCCACACCCGGCATGGTCCGGTCATCAGCGATATCTACCAGCCCGCGCAGCAGGCCATCGGCGACAGGAAATCCGTGGTCATCGCCCTGGCCTGGACCGGACTGGATCCCAACGACAAAACCTTCGACAGCATCCTGGATATCAACCACGCGCAAGACTGGCCACAGTTCCTGCAGGCCTCGGCCGAGTTCGGCCTGCCGCCGCAGAACATGGTCTATGGGGACACGGCCGGCAACATCGGTTATGTCTCCGCCGGGCGGGTGCCGGTCAAGGCGCAGGACGACGACCTCCTCGGCCAGGGCCCCGCGCCGGGCTGGGAGGCCAAGTACGACTGGACAGGCTATGTACCCGAAGCCGCCAAGCCGAGGCAGTTCAACCCGGCCAGCGGTTACATCGCCACCGCCAACAACCGCATCGTCCCAGACAACTACGCCTTCAACTTCGGCCATGACTGGGTCCTGCCCTATCGCTATGACCGCATCATGACGCTGTTGAAGGCGCGCGCACCGCATACCCTGCAAACCTCCACCGATATCCAGCTCGATCGCTACTCGTCATCCCTGGCCGACCTGCTGCCGAAAATGCTCGCGCCCCTCGACGGCCTGCCATCGCAACCTGCGCAGTTGAGCCTGCTCAAGGACTGGCGGTTCGATTCCGATCCCGACGCGGCTGCGCCATTGATTGCCGCCTATTGGGTGAAGAATCTGACCCAGGCGTTGCTGGAGCCGAAGATTGGCAAGGCGCTGCTGGCCGCCGGCTGGAACCAGCGCAATTACGATGCCTTTCTCAACCTCGTGTTGAGCGGCAAGGCCGACCAGGGCTTCTGGTGTGGGGCGGATGACCATTGCCAGCAGATGCTGCTGAGCTCTCTGAACCTGTCGCTGCAGCAGATCCGCGACCAGTACGGTGCTGACGTCAGCGACTGGAAATGGGGACGCGCGCATACCGCCGTTGGCGAGCATGTGCCCCTGCACAAGAGCCCCATGGCCTGGTTCTTCGACAATCGCAACAACCTGGGTGGCGACAATTTCACGGTAAACGTCGGTCGCTACAACTACAGCGATCCGGCCAACCCGTTCAACACCAACATTGCCGCCACCTTCAGGATGGTGGCCGACCTGTCGAACCTCGACAACTCCCGCTACATCCTGTCCTCCTCCAACACCGGCATCAGATTCAACGGCTATGTGGACATGAACAGGCTCTGGGCACGCGGCGACTACATCAGGATCCAGCCGTCGACACAGGCTTCCGAAAACCATGCACTCAAATTCATTCCAGACAATAAACTCTGAATCAAGGTCGCCTATGAACAGACAGACAAGCAGTACGGATTGGGACCTGGATTACTCGGTTGTCGGCCGTGATTTCCCGGAAAGCTTCAAGGTCAAGATCGTCGAGGACCTCCAACGGGGCATGCCCGAGTACGACGTCAGGCAGTACTTTGGCAACCAGCCCGGTATCTTCGATACCTACGAGCACCTGGCACTGGCCATCGACTCGGAAAGCGAGCGGGTGGTGGGAATCATCGGAGCGAAAAGCCTGCCGTTCGGCTCATCGTCGTTCCTCTACCTGTGGACGGCGATGATCGCCGATGAATACCGCGGGTCGAGCCTGTTCAAGAAGCTCAATCAGTTCTTCCTGAAAAACGTCATTCAGTCCATCGGCCTGCCGCGCCTGATCGTGGCCAAGACCTACAACCCGGTGGTCTACAACATGTTCCGGGTCATGTCGGCGCGGGTCCCGTCGGCCCGTTTCTACCCCGACCTGCGCCTGGAGGTGCAGGATCCCGAGATGTCGGCCCTGGCGCTGGAGATCGTCCGCACACTGTCCAAGGACCTGGTACTGGATGTGAACACCGGGGTCATCCCCGGTGGCCAGAGTTCGGTCGCCCCCAACTTCTTCCCGAAGATGGACATGTCCAGCGATGAGGTGACCAACGCGCACTTCATCCGGTACGTCACCTATTCGGACCAGATTCTCTGTGTGGTGGCACTGCAACCCGACTCGGAGTGGTTCGTCAAAGAAAAGATCATCCGATAGCCCATGGGAGCGAACCAGCGATCCATCCTGCTCTCGGCGCTGCCGGCGGCCATGCTCCATGGCTCGCTGGCGGCGCTCTCCAACGCCGATCACGGCATGGCCGCGATGGGCCTGGCGGCGTCCATTCAAGGGCTGATCAGCTATGGCTCGACGCTGGTCGCGCTCTCGCTGATGTTCAGGCTGGCGCGAATGTGCGTCGGCTGGCCCTTGCGGGTTCGACGCGCGCTGGTGCCACTGGCCGTGGTGAGCCTGTTCAGCAGCCTGTCGGCAGCGATTCACATCAAGGCGGGCACACCCAATGTGCTGTTGACGATCGCGCCCTCATTCCTGATCGGCTGGGCCTACTTCACGACAGTCTATTGGTTCGAGGACTCCAGGCGGCCCTTTCGAACGCGCCCTACGTGAGTGACTGGGGCCTGCCCTCGATACGGTCCAGGCGCTCGCGCAGGAACTCGATGAACGCCTGCACCGGCCGCGAAGCCTGGCGGTGTTGCGGATACACCGCCGACAGCACCAGCGGCTCGGGGCGCAGGTCATTGAGCACCGGGACCAGCCGGCCTTCTTCCAACGCCGAACCGACGATGAAGGTCGGCAGGTAGGTGATCCCCATCCCGGCCATGGCCGCGTCCCTGAGCAGGTCGCCATTGTTGACCCGCATCCGCCCGGTGACGTTGACCACCACCGGCTTGCCCGGCCCGCTGAAGCGCCATTGCACCTGACGGCCGTGACCGTAGGGCAGGCAGTCATGGAAATGCAGGTCGTCAGGCTTGAGCGGCGTGCCACGTTCGGCGAGGTATTCGGGGCTGGCGCAGTACACCCGGTCGATACTGGCGATGCGACGGGCGATCAGCGTCGAGTCCTCCAGCGTGCCGATCCGCAGTGCCAGGTCGTAGCCCTCGCCAAGCAGGTCCACCGGACGGTCGCTGAGATCGACCTCGACGCTGACCTCGCCGTAACGCTGCAGAAATGGTGGCAGCAGGCAGCCCAGATGCGCCAGGGCGAATGACAGCGGAGCACTCAGACGAACGGTGCCACGCGGCTCGGCGGTCTGGCCGGCGATGCCCTGCTCCACCTCTTCGACTTCACCCAACAGGCGCAGGGCCGATTCGTAGTAGCTCTGCCCCAGGGGCGTGACATCCAGCCGCCGGGTCGAGCGATTGAGCAGCCGCACCCCCAGGCGCTCCTCGAGCTGCATCAGGCGTCGGCTGACGAACTGCTTGGACAGGCCCAACTGGTCGGCAGCGGCGGTAAAGCTGCCGGAATCCATGACCTGGCAGAAAATACGCATATCTTCGAACGGGTTCATTGTCACCCCTTGGTTGACAGTAAAACGCTTTATAGCCGCTTTTTCGTGTTCTGGCATCCCATTAATCTGTTCGCACGTTGCAGCGACAGCCACTGAGTCGGTCGCCAAACGCACTTGACGCAGATCAATCAAATCAAAAGGATTTCACCATGAACATCGTACAAAAGACCCTGACCACCACCCTTCTCGCCCTGAGCGTCGGCCAGGCCTTCGCCGCCGGCAGCACCGGCGTCGAGCACAACACCCAGGCGTTCCTTGATGCCCTCGCCGCCGGCGGTGGCGGTCCCCTGGAGCAACTGAGCCCACGCGACGCCCGCGCGGTCCTGACCGGCGCGCAGGCCTCGGTGAAGGTCGACCTCTCGGGTATCGAAGTCAGCGAGCGTTCGATCCAGGTCAACGGTCAACCGGTCACCCTGAAAATCGTCCGTCCGGCCAAGGTCAAGGGCCCGCTGCCAGCCTTCATGTTCTTCCACGGCGGCGGCTGGGTACTGGGTGATTTCCCGACTCACCAGCGCCTGATCCGCGACCTGGTGGTCGACTCCGGTGCGGTGGCGGTCTACGTCGACTACACACCGTCGCCGGAAGCGCATTACCCGACCGCGATCAACCAGGCCTACGGCGCGACCGCATGGGTTGCCGAGCACGGCAAGGACATCGGCGTCGACAGCCAGCGCCTGGCGGTGGCCGGCAACAGCGTCGGCGGCAACATGGCGGCGGTCGTGGCGCTGATGGCCAAGGAACGCAAGACCCCGCAACTGCGCTTCCAGTTGCTGCTGTGGCCGGTGACCGACGCCAGCTTCGAGACACCGTCGTACCAGCAGTTCGCCGAGGGGCACTTCCTGACCAAGGGCATGATGAAGTGGTTCTGGGACAACTACACCACCGACAGCGTCGAGCGCGCACAGATTCACGCCTCGCCTCTGCGGGCCAGCACCGAACAGCTTCGCGGCCTGCCGCCAGCGCTGGTGCAGACCGCCGAATTCGACGTGCTGCGTGACGAAGGCGAAGCCTATGCCCGTCACCTGGACGCGGCGGGTGTGCCGGTGACCAGCGTGCGCTACAACGGCATGATTCACGACTTCGGCCTGCTCAACCCGCTGAACGGCATTCCTGAAGTGAAAGCGGCGATGCGCCAGGCAGCCCTGGAACTCAAGACCCACCTGAAGTAAGGACACAGACGAAAAACGAGCGGTCAAGGATGACCCTTCCCATGCAGAAAAACCCGCCGCAACGAGAAACTCGTTGCGGCGGGGGTT